>DNLG01000058.1:4376-15526 GCA_003488525.1 Bacteroidota bacterium
ATGATGAAGGCTCGCCTCGTGCTGACCGACTCCGGTGGCATCCAGGAAGAGACCACAGCTTTGGGTGTTGCATGCATCACGGCTCGCACCACCACCGAGCGTCCATCAACGACTACCATCGGCACGAACGTTCTTGTGAGCCCAACGCGCGACGGTATTATGACGGCCGTCGGACGATTTCTGGCCGGAGAGCATCCGGCCGGGGCTGTTCCGCCGCTCTGGGATGGTCATGCCGCCGAGCGGATCGTGGAACGAATTGGCTCGATTCTCGGGGCATTCTAGGTCACACTATTCGTAACTTTGCCGCGTCCGCAAAGGCTTTTCCACACACTTTGGATCCGGATGCTCGTCTCTCGACGCGTCCACGGGCTGCTGCTCGTTGGAATCCTCTTGGGAGTATTCTCCCGGGGCATGGCACAGAGTTCATCGTCCTCACTCGACATGGAGCGCTTCTCAACCTCCGGTCGGGCTACCGCTGCGCAGTCGGCCATCCTGACGGCCGACCAGCTGCCGACGGATGACGTGGTCGACCCGACGCAGTACACACTGGGTCCGGGCGATGTTCTGGCCTACCAGACCACGGGGATCGACCTGACCGAGAAGCTGCTCGTTGTCACCCCCGAAAACATGGTCATGATCGAACGCATGGGGGCGATCTCCGTTGCCGACATGACGTTGGCTGCGTTCCGGCAGAAGCTCCAGAGCTTGTTCCGTGAGCGCTCGGCAAACCTTGAAGCTACGGTGACACTGCGCCGTGCACGTCTGATCTACGTTTCGCTCAGCGGCTCTGTGCCGTACCCGGGTACGTACACCGTGCCGGCTTCGATGCGCGTGTCGACGTTTCTGAACGTCACGCGCCATCCGTGGACGCTGACGCGTGACGCGTCGTCAGGCGACATGGCCCGCAACATGGGCAGCGGTGGTCTTGCTGCAAAGTCGGCCGAGGTCACCCGCAGCGGTGTGCAGGAGTACGGTCCGTACGCATGGCGCAACATCATCGTCCGCCATCGTCGCGGTTCGTCGATCGCAGATCTTGCGCGTGCTCGCGCCGGGCAGGCCGGTGGCGATCCGCACCTGCGAGAGGGCGACGAAGTGATCGTTCCGATCGAAGATCTGTCGAGCCCCCTGATAAGTATTTCCGGTGCCGTCGCGCAGTCGACAACACTTGCCTACAAGCCAGGAGACCGGCTGTCGGTGCTGCTCGCCGCCTGCGGCGGGCTTACACCCGATGCTGACCCGACGAAGGTCGTTGTGGTCAACCCCGACGGTGCTTCGACGCGCACCATCGAAGTCGGTGCCGACCTTATGCCGAAGGGGGAAGACGTCGAGCTGCAGCCCGGCGCAACTGTCATCGTAGAGCGCAAGGGGCTTGCCGGAGATCGTCCTCAGCAGGGTGTTGTGCAGGTCTATGGCGAGGTTGGGCGTCCGGGTGCTGTCGTCATCACCCCCGGAACGACACGCCTGTCGGCGGCCATTGAAAAGTCCGGCGGTGTTACCCCCCGCGCAGCTCTTGGCCTGTCCTACGTGGTGCGATCCGAAAAGCTCCTGCCGACGCTTGCGCAGATGCGTGATGAAGCGAACCGGTCGTTCCAGTATTCGGACCTCAAGCTCGAAGACACCACGCGCTACAACTACGACCAGAAATACAAGATGCCGTACGTCTCATGCGACGTTGGCCTGGCGCTGAAGAATCCCAACAGTGTTGATGATCCGCCGCTGATGTCGGGTGATGTGATCGTTGTAGCCACCAACCCCGAGCGTGTCTTCGTGTACGGGCAGGTCAACCGTCCGGGCTACGTCCCGTTTGTTGCTAATCGCAGCATCGAGTGGTACATCGCTCGCGCAGGGGGCTATGCCACCGGCGCTGAGAAGGAGCGCGCGCGCATCATTCGCGGCCGGTCGCGCGTGTGGGTGCAGGATGACGATGGTGTTGTGGTGGAACCCGGAGATGAGGTCTATGTGCCGCGTCCGCCAGATGTGCCGATCGGCACCGAGATCCAGACACTTTCGGTGATTGCCAGCATCGTTGCCAGCGTTGCCGTGCTTGCCGCAACGCTCATCAACGTCCTCGGCAGATAAGGGGCACCGGGGTTTGACGTCACAGGACACCAGGTCCGGCTCGGTCTCGGCACGCGTCATCAGTGCCAGTCTCTGGGTGTTCGGATCGCAGATCCTGACGCTGCTGCTGGTGTTCGTTGCCCAGCGTATCATTCTTTCGACCCTCGACCCGGCGAGTAACGGCACGCTCTTTCTCGAGCGTCGTCTGACGGAGGTCATCGTCGGCATCCTGGCCGACTTCGGGATGAATGGCATCGTCGTGCGCCGCGTGGCGCAGCATCCCGAACGTGCTCCGCAGATCCTTGCCTCGGCCTTCTATGTCCGCCTGGCACTTTGGACTCTTTGCACGCTGCTCGTTGGCGTGGCTGGACTCTTCAGTCAGCTCGCCCTTGCCGACGTGATGCTCTGGGCTGTGTACATGCTGATCGCATCGCGAACAGCACTTCTGCGCTACACACTCGAGACGCGTCTGCGAGCCGCGTCGGACTTCCGTCTGCCCTCGCTCTTTGCTGTGGTTGATGCTCTGCTGTTTGTGGCCCTCATCGCCTTGTGGAAAGATTCTCTCACTCCGTCGGTTGTGATCCGGGCCTTCGTGCTTAGCGCCATTCCCGGCTTTGCGGTGCTTCTTGCGATCGATCGCCGGCGTTCCACGTCGTGGTCAAAGGCCTCCGCTACAGAAATGCGTGCCATTATCGGCGAGGCTCTGCCGGTTGTTGCGGCCACAATCCTGATCGCCGTGCACGACAAGATCGATGCGTTTCTTGTCGAGTCCTTTTCGGGTCGAGCCAACGTGGGCGCACTCGGCGCAACCTACACCACGCTGGGGCCGCTCCTGGCAGTGATCCCCATGGCGGTCTCCTATGCCGCCATGCCGGATGTTGCGCGCTTGCTGAAGTCCGACGAGTCCAGGGGGCTCGATGTTGCCGTCAGCGTCATGAAACACCTTCTGGTGATCAGTCTGATCGTCACCTCCGCAGCAACCGTCGTCATGCCACTGTTTGTCGATGTCGTGACCAAGGGTCGGTACATGGCATCGCTGGACCTCTTTATCTGGTTTGTCTGGTGCGCCCCCTTCGTGGCGCTGCTGGTCTATGCGCAGGAGCTGAGCATTGCGCTGGGACGTCAGGGTAACCTTCTTGGCATTGCTGTGGCCCTTGTGGTTGGTACGATCGGCTTTGGAGCCGCGTTGATACCCGCGCTGAGCGCGTTGGGCGCGGTCGTGGCCAAGATCTGTACCTCGGTTGTCGGAGCCGGCGTAAGCCTGGTACTTCTGCGCCGCACGCTCGCGTGGCGCGCCGGCGCAGGGCTGGCCGTGCAGTGCGCGCTTCTTACGCTACTTGCGGCTTCTGCCTCGCTGGCCCTTGCCGATGCTTCGTCCACGGCTTCAACCTTCGTGCCGACAGATACGGTTGCGTTGATCTTCCGCGTGCTGGCTTCGACTGTCATCGTGATCGCTGGGGCACTTGCCGTGCGACTACTTTCCCTGTCGGATGTGGCGCGTCTTGGCAGGGCTCTTGCAGGAGTTCGAAGTTGATGACGACAGGTCGCAGGCATATCACGCCGTCGAACGGACGCTTCATGCACGTGCTGCTTGGACCGCAGAGCATGCAGCTGGTGGCCGATATCATTGGACTTGCTCTGAGTTTTGCGCTGTATCAGTTTGTACGGTCCTGGTCGCTGACCGATGTGCGCTCGTTCTCCCTTGTCGACCATGCCTCGGTTGCCGTGATCTCGTGCCTGTATTGGACGCTGGTCTTCTGGATGGGCGGACTTTACCGCGATTTCTACATCCGCTCGCCCCTTGACGAGATCTCTGCCGTTTTCCGAATGACCTTTATCGGTTCGGCCGTCATCTTCCTGGCCATCATAACGACATCATCACTGGGCGTGCGTCCGGTTTTTGTTGTCTACTGGGCGGTGTTGTTCTTCCTCATTACCGTTGGTCGTCTTGTGGCGAGGCACGTGCAGGGCCGTTTGCGTGAGGTCCGCGTGATCCGCATTCCGACGCTTGTGGTGGGCACGCCGCAACGCGTTGCCGGATTGATCGATGACTTGAAGAACGAGCCTGCATGGGGCTATGACGTGCGGGGCATCGTATTGCTCGACGCCTCGTCCGGACCTGAGAGCATCGACGGCTTTCCGGTTATCGGCACGGTGGATGACCTGCAGGGGGCTATCACAACGGGCAAGATCCGCGAAGTGCTCATTTCGATCGATGCCGCTGATCATGATCGGCTTCTAAACCTTGCCGCAGAAGCAGCCGAACTTGGGTGTCTGGTCAAGATCGTTCCGGACCTCTACGAGATCTTCTCCGGGCAGGCCCGCACGCATCAGATCTACGGCTCTCCGCTGATCGATGTGAGTCCGCAGCTGATGCAGCCGTGGGAGGAGATCGCCAAGAGGGCATCAGATATCATCGTCAGCGCCCTTGTTCTCGGTATAGGAGCTCCTGTTTGGGCGTTCGTCGGTCTATGCGTTAAGCTCACTTCGCCCGGGCCGATGTTCTTTGTGCAGGATCGAGTCGGGCGCAACGGGCGCGTGTTCCGCATGGCCAAGTTCCGCTCGATGACCGTGGACGATAAGCGCGGGCCGACGTGGACGGATAAGAACGATCCTCGGGTGACTCCGTTTGGCCGGTTCATCCGTAAGACGCACCTTGATGAGATCCCGCAATTGTGGAATGTCCTCATGGGGGAAATGTCACTCGTCGGGCCACGTCCCGAGCAACCATTTTACGTTGAAAAGTTTACGGCCATGCTTCCGTATTATCGACGTCGCCACAAGGTGCGTCCGGGCGTCACGGGCTGGTGGCAGGTCAAAGCAAAGTCCAATCCGGAGTCGCTCGAAGAGATCCAGCAGCGACTGCGGTACGACTTTTTTTACATCGAGAACATGTCCTTCAAGCTTGATCTTGAGATCATGGTGCGGACGGTGTTCGTGATGCTGAAAGGACACGGCAAGGCGTGAAAACTATCGTTTGCATTCCTACCTACAACGAGAGCGAGAACATCATTCGGATGATCGACGCGCTGCATGCCGTGGTGCCGGAGGCACACGTCCTGGTGATCGATGATGGGTCACCGGACGGAACGGCTGGCCTCGTGCGCCAGCGCATGTCGTCCGATGAGCGCATCCACATCATTGAACGGGCAGGGAAGATGGGGCTGGGAACAGCCTACTGCGCCGGTTTTGCCTATGCACTCGAGCGCGACTTCGAGCTCATCATGGAGATGGACGCCGACTTTTCGCATGACCCGAAGGATACGCGCCGCCTCATCGACGCCGTCGCTGATTGTGACCTTGTGATCGGGTCGCGCTACATCCAGGGCGTGAATGTGATCAACTGGCCGATGAGCCGGCTGCTGCTGAGCTGGTTTGCCAATCTGTACACGCGCGTCATCACGGGAATGCCGATCGCTGATGCCACGGGTGGTTTCAAGTGTTTCCGTGCTGAGGTGCTTCGGGGCATCGATCTTACAAGGATCCGTTCAAACGGATATGCGTTTCAGATCGAGATGAACTATAAGGCCTGGCGTGGCGGGGCACGTATCAACGAGATCCCGATCGTCTTTACCGACCGCGTCAGCGGCGTGTCGAAGATGAGCAAGAACATTGTCTACGAAGCAGCATTCCTGGTCTGGAAGCTCAAGCTCGGGACGGTCCTTTCTTTCGGGAAGCGCTAAGACATGGCCGATGGGCAGACATCGAGCCTGGGCGTGATCGACCTCAGTGTCATCATCGTCAATTACAACGTCAAGGACTACCTTCTGCAGTGCCTTCGCTCGCTTGATGAAGCCTGCAAGCCCCTTTCCGCCGAGATCATCGTTGTCGACAACCACTCCGCAGATGGAAGCGTCGAGGATCTTTGCGGGGAGTTCCCGCATGTTCAGTGGCATGCCTTGCCGGAGAATATCGGCTTTGGCCGCGCCAACAACATAGGACTCGATGTAGCGCGAGGACGTCATGTGCTGTTTCTCAATCCCGACACGATCGTTGGTCCGGACACGCTCGCATTGATGGTTCGGTATCTCGATGAACATCCCAACGTAGGGATGGCCGGTTGCAAGGTCCTCAATCCGGACGGCTCGTTCCAGGTGGCGTGTCGAAGGGGGCTACCCACGCCGTGGGCTTCCTTCTGCAAGCTGTTTGGCCTGCAGGCCCTGCTGCCGTCGGTGAAGCTCTTCTCGGGCTACAACCTCATGTACCGGTCGATCGACGAGACGTATCCGGTGGATGCCCTCATCGGGGCCTTCATGATGGGGCGCGCGGATCTGATACGCTCGCTGGGCGGATTCGATCCTGAATTCTTTATGTACGGCGAAGACATTGACCTTTGCTACCGCGTCAAGCAAGCCGGCTTCCAGGTGCATTATGTTCACGAGACCAGCATCATTCACTACAAGGGCGAGAGCACGAAGCGTTCGTCACTGAACGAAGTGCGGGTCTTCTACGAGGCAATGGAGATCTTTGCCCGAAAGCATTTCGGTGGTTCGTGGATGTTTCTTGCCTTTCTGCGGCTTGGCATCATTCTGCGATCACTCGTGGCGCGTCTGGCACGTCGGCGTGTAGAGCTGGCGACATGGATCGTGGACATGCTCTGCGTTAATGGTGCGCTGCTCGTGGCTACGACCGTTCGATTTGAGCGGCCCCTTGGGTTTCCCGATTACGCCTATCCGATCGTGCCGATCATGATCACGCTTATCAGCACGCTATCGCTGGTGGCCGTCGGTGAATACGTCGAGTACCGGCCGACGATACGGCGCAGCGCCGTTGGTCTGCTGATGACATTCTTTGTACTCTCATCGCTGACCTACTTCTTCAAGGACTTCGGCTTCAGCCGTGGCGTGCTGCTCATGACGATGGGTCTTAGCGGAGCACTCTTTGCCATCACGCGGGCTATGACCTCGTGGCTTGATGCCAAGGGGCGAAGCAGAACGCGACGGATCATCCTGGTCGGTCTTAACGAGCATTCGGCGCGCCTGGCTGATGCCCTCAGCAGCGCCGAGCGGCGCCACGCCGAAGTGGTGGGCGTTGTGGCTACGGAGACGTTCAGCGACCGAATCTATGCGGGTATGACCGTTCTGGGCGATACTTCGTATCTGGGACGCATTCTTGATGCCACCGGGGCGCATGAGGTCATTCTCTCCGACAGGACCATTCCGCGAGACCGTGTGATGCAGTTGATGATGGCCTCATCCTCATACCGTGCACGTTTTCATATCGCACAGGACTACGACGATGTGGTCACAGCGCGTATCATCAACGATGTGGCAGGACTCGAGCCGACCGTGACCGTTGCGCCCCTTCTGCGCTTCCGAAATCGCATGGTCAAGCGCCTGGTTGATTTTTCCGTGGCCCTGGTGGTTTTGACACTCTCGGCAGTGGCTCTAATTTTGCCCCGCGTCCGTCAGGCGCTTCAACCCTGGTGGGAAGTGCTGGCCGGACGTATGAGCATTGTTGGTCTGTGGTCCGACGGAAAGCAGAGGACAAGCGGGAAGGCGGGCCTTACAGGCTTGGTGCATGTCTCGCGTCCGCAGGTTTTGTCGGCCTCGGCTATTGAACAACTCAACGACTACTATGTTGATGCGTACACACTTGCGCTCGACGTGGAGATCATTCTGAAACATTTCTTCCGGCGACACCGTGCCAACGACAACCGCTCTTGAATTTGAGAAGCCCGTCTTCGAACTCGAGAAGAAGATCGAGGAGATGAAGGCGCTTTCCGATACGCTGGATATTCAGCCGCAGATCGAAGAGCTCGAGCAGCAGGTCGAGCTTCTGCGCAACGAGATCTATCGCAATCTCACGCGCTGGCAGCGAGTGCAGATCGCGCGTCATCCTGACCGTCCGTATACGCTGGACTACATCACGCACTGCTTCACGGATTTCGTTGAACTGCATGGTGACCGAACGTTTCGTGATGATCCTGCAATCGTTGGAGGCCTTGCGACGTTTGAAGGCCGGCACGTGATGGTGATCGGTCATCAGAAGGGGCGAGACACCAAGACGAACGTTCACCGCAACTTCGGCATGCCCAATCCTGAGGGCTACCGTAAGGCCTACCGCCTGATGCAGATGGCAGAGAAGTTCTCGTTGCCGGTTATCTGCTTCCTCGATACACCTGGTGCGTATCCGGGCCTTGAAGCCGAAGAGCGCGGTCAGGCCGAGGCGATCGCCAAGAACCTGCTGCTTATGTCACAGCTGAAAAGCCCCATCATCATTGTCGTGATCGGCGAGGGGGCCAGTGGCGGTGCACTTGGCATCGGTATCGGTAACCGCGTGCTGATGCTCGAAAACGCCTGGTACAGCGTGATCGCTCCCGAGTCGTGCTCATCCATCCTGTGGCGGAGCTGGGACTACAAGGAGCAGGCCGCCGAAGCGCTGCGCCTCGGTGCGAAGGATCTGATCGAAGTTGGCATCATTGATCGTATTGTTCCTGAGCCGATCGGTGGTGCGCATCGCGATCCCGAGACCATGTTCACTACCGTCAGCACGGTGCTTGCCGATGAGCTTGACCGGCTCTGCATGCTCGACGCCGAGACGCTCGTTCGTGAGCGACGCGAGAAGTTCTACGCCATGGGCGTGTGGACAGAGCAGTAGGGGGGGGCTGGCGGTCGCTGGCCCAAGGGGATGAAAGGACATTTCGAGGGGAGATTATGCAGTTCGGTACTCGGTGGAGACTGATTTCACTGGTTATGTCGGTTGCGGGTGCGATGACCGCTGCTGCCACGACGTACTTCGTAAGCCCTTCCGGTAGCGACGCTAACGAAGGAACGTCGCGGCAGAAGCCGTGGAAGACGATCGCAAAGGCAAACAATGTGGCCTTCCAGCCAGGAGATAGTCTTCTGTTTGAGGGACAGGGTATGTTTGCGGGCAACCTCTACCTCGATGACAAGGATGCAGGCCTTGCAGATGCAAACATGGTGATCGGTGTGTACGGCTCGGGCCGTGCTGTTATCAATGCAGGTGACGGCGCCGGTATCAATATCTATAATGCCGGAGGGTTCCGTATCGAACATCTTGTTGTCGTTGGCAGCGGCATGGCCAGTAACACGAAGAGCGGAATCGAAGCCTACGCAGACCTGCCGGGTGACGTGCGGCTACCGGGCATTCGCATCAGTGACGTCAAGGTGCATCAGTTTGGGCGCGTCGGTATTCGTATTGGCGCATGGGCTGGTAAAACCGGATACGACGCCATTTTGATTGAAGATGCCGAGGTTCACCAAAACCAGTGGGACGGAATTCAGGTGTATGGTTTCTTTCCGATGGACGGGTACTCGCATCGAAACGTCGTCATTCGGCGATGCGCGTCCTACCGAAATCCCGGTGTTTCGGATCCGAAGGCTATCCGTGGAAGTGGGATCACCGTCGCGTCGGTCGACGGTGCGCTCATAGAGAGCTGTGTAGCGTATGAGAACGGCGAAAACAATGTTCATTGTGGCGGTCCCGGTGGGATATGGGCGTATGACGCCAATGCCGTCATCATCCAGTATTGTGAGAGCTACAACAACAAGTCAAAGAGTCCCTGTGACGGGCTTGGGTTCGATCTCGACGGTGCGGTGACGAATTCCATAATCCAGTACTGCTACTCACATGGCAACACGGGCGGTGGTTATCTTTTGGGGCAATACCCGGGCGCTCGCCCATGGCGAAACAACACGTGCCGATATAACGTCAGCGTCAATGATGGACGCACGAATGCGAGTGCCATCACGCTGTTCAAAGGTTCTGCAGACATTGTAATGGACAGTGTGTTCGTGTATAACAACACAGTCCTCGTTGCACCATCGACCGACAACCCAAGCGTTGGAGCATTCCAGATGACGCTTTGGAACTCTGGAATCACGAA
This sequence comes from Bacteroidota bacterium, assembly GCA_003488525.1. GTDB lineage: Bacteria > Bacteroidota > Ignavibacteria > Kapaibacteriales > Kapaibacteriaceae > UBA10438. Next base: position 14,284 of record DNLG01000058.1, read on the forward strand.
CGTGCTGGTGGCCAATAATGTCTTTATCGCACGTGGAGGTGTTCCGCTTGTATCTGTTCCCATAGGGTATCAGGCCGCGTTACGTGGCAATTTGTATTGGACAGAAGGTGCCCCGTTTATCGTTGATTACGATGGATTGAGATACTCCTCTCTGCTGGATCTGCAGGCAACCTCAGTCCATGAAACCCTGAATGGTAAGGGCACGGGTGTGCAAGCCGATCCGCGACTACAGGATCCTTCGTTTCAAGGCACAATGCATCCGAGATCTGTCAGGGATCTGAGTGCGTTCGCAATCTCAAACACGTCGGTTGCATATAACGCGGGTCTTGATTTGGGTTTACTGTTTGGGATTAATCCTGGTCGAACTGACATCCGCGGCAATCGTATACCGATAGATGGCGCATTTGATATAGGTGCATTTGAGGCTCCCGGTGCGGTCTCAGTGACCGAACGGAAGGCTCAGGGTATAATGCATGCGACAGGCACTCCAGATGGAGTGATTACTGTAGCGTTTGATCCGATGCCGGAGCAATGGCTCATCACTCTTTATGATGCGAGAGGTTTGATGGTTGATCGATCGACCACCGCTTCCGGCCAAACAAGCGTCGAATTCGTTGTTCGCAACAGCGGCGTGTATTTCGTCCGCGCATCTGCGAAAGACGGTTATTCGATCATGAACTTTCCAGTTGTTGTCGGTCGGTAATTGCTGCTGAAGACAATCTCATACGTGACATGCTCACGGTGAGCCTGAAGGTGTTCGGATGATCACTTCGACCGTGCGATTGTACAGACGACCTTCCGGAGTGTCATTCGGGAATGGGGCTGATACATTCGTCCACCCCTCTCCAAAGGCTCGCAGGGTCACACTGGCCCGATCGCGCAACAATCGAGCAAGCATTTCTGCGCGTTGTTCCGAAAGGCGTTGATTGGCATCAGCTGGTCCTTTTCGGTCGGTAAATCCAAGCAATTCGATCGACGATGATGGTCTGACCGATGGCAGGATGTATCGTTCAATGAGCGACTTCTGTGCTTCGAGAGGCTCTCCGGCATCGTACTGAAACTGCGTCAGTCGAAAACGGTCGATCGCGGCACCCAATGCATCACGACGGACACTTTGATACGTCTCGCGAATTGTAACTACACATGAATCAAAACACGGCACATTTTGAGTAAGCGGTGATTCAATGGTAGCGATGACGTGTGCAGGCTTTCGGGATGAAGTGCCACACATTCCTGAAAGCTC
>DNLG01000058.1:15849-17116 GCA_003488525.1 Bacteroidota bacterium
GAAGTAAGGTTGTATCGCGCACTACGACGGGATCTAGAACCTCGGCAATCGATGATTGCAACTCTACACGGCGATTCTCCTGGCGTCCATCAAGACGGTCCTGCTCGGATAGCATCGTTGTGACCGCCGCGGTCGGCGAAAGGCGTCCGGCCGCGATGATTAATCGTGTCGAATCAATGCGCCAGACCGTGCGAAGGTATTCGGCGACGGCCGTAGCACGTCTTCTTGCAAGAGCGATGTTGTTGCTCTCATCCTCGGCGTCATCGGTGTATCCGGATACGCTAAGAATCGCCCGTGGATAGTCGTCCCTCATGCGTCTGCCAACAATATTCAGCACGTTGTAGTATAGGTTCAGAGTATTGGTGATTTCCGAAAGACTATCGGCAGAAGAGCTGATCAGGCGTCGCTCGTCGAACTCAACGGCCGCGGCGGCGTCAACTACGTTGTAGCGTTGTCCCGCAACCAACGACGACCCTTTGTCGAAAAACACATACGGGAGTAATGAAAAAATGCGCTGCTGCGTACTCCATGTCATGTTGCCGACCACACTGTCGAGCCTGACCATGCAGTATGGATCAGCAAGTCTTGGCGAATCTGGAGGTACCTGATTGACCGTGTCCGGTGCCGTTATCGATGGCTGCTCTTGGAGGAATGCGATCAGATCTAACCGCAAGCGACCTGCCAGAATTGTACCCATGCCTTCTTGCAGCATCCCGTTGAGAGGAATCTCAAGTCCGAGCCTCGCATTGACGGCAACGCCCGACGTGAGCGATGTCTCATATCCGGCGCCAACACCAAGAAGGTGCAGATGACGCATACGATCGGTTACTGGCACGTCGAAGTTCAGGCGTGTTCGTTCTCGAGTATCGGAAAACAAGGCAGATGCTGGTGAGAGCAGCCGTTCGGTCTGACGCAAGGAGACCGCCAGGTTCCAGTTCGAACGAAAACTCGCATACAGGTGGATAGAGGAGGGTATTGCTCGGGGCGTCCATGTAGCTGTGATAGATGTCTCGACGGTTGTAGCGTGCAGATCGACCTCGGTCAGCGATTCAGCACGAACGACCCGTGCATCAGGCCCGGTGCCTTCCAGTGCGTACCCTACGAAAGACCCAGAGGCAAGATCGATCGATGCCGATGTGACTCCGATTGAGCCTTCGAGACCAAAGTGGTCTCGGGGAATAATCTCGCGCACGGCGGTTGCACCGTATGCCCAGCCCCCTTGGGCATCGAGCAGGGAACAACACGTGGGGATTGAGGGAAATGCGGC
>DNLG01000058.1:17395-20691 GCA_003488525.1 Bacteroidota bacterium
GCGTGGTCGAGTTCGTCTATCGATGTTGGGAATGCAGGGCCCGGTCATTCGATCACCAGAAGTGATGTCGAGGTTGCCGTGTTGCCACTACGTGCGATCAATAGATAATGACCAGAGGTGAGTGGGCAGCTCAAGTTCGCCCGCAGTTGAAGCTCTCCGTCAACTGTTGATGCTACCGTGGTGGAACACACCATCGTGCCCAAGTCTGAGAAGACTTGCAGGTCGACACGGGCCTGTCTTGCGACGTTTAAGAGCACAGAGAACGTGCCGTCATTCGGATGCGGTGTAATACTCAACACAGTCAGAGCGTTGAAGTCGAGCATCCGACGTGTACCGTCCGGAGAGATGCACAGAGAGTCCAGCGATAGTTCTCCGCCTTCCCCAGCAAGGTCACGTTGCTCGCAAGCCCAGACAAGCTTGGACTGTCGCACACTGATCCTGCTGTAGCCGGGAAAACCAACTAGAGCTTTGCCATTGAGCGAGAAGATCGGTTGGGAACTGTCGGCATACGAATCCAATGGGACAACGACGTCGAGCTGACGAAGCGTGACACCTCCGGTTGCAACAGTTGTGTTGAGTGTGATTCGACCGGGAGTGATCTGCGGAAAAGGATCGTAGAGATTCTCATTGTATTCGATCACCGTGCGCAACGAGTCAGGCCGGCATTCTTGAAGCGACGTAAAATCACCAGAAAGCGAAAATGGAATCTGTACGTTGTCCGAGCGCGGGTCGGCCGTGATCGATGGTGCAGTGAGCTTAAGCTCTGCCGGTGGTTCGGCGAATCGGACAGTGTGCGAGTCTATCCCGATGCATCCACGTGCATCGGTTACCCTTAGCTGCAGTGTGATTGAATCGCCTGTGCGTCCCTCGATGCGAACAGACGGAAGACCACCCACGACTGTGTCGCCATCCGGACGGATGATAGACCAACTGCGGATGTACGAGCCGTCCGGGAACGCAGTACCTCCGCTGATGGTGCTATGTAGCTCTGCACTGTCACACAAGCAGATCACAGATGGACCTGTAATCTGACAAAGGGGCTGATCCGACAGGTCGATAACGACCGAGTCTGATGTCTCACAGCCGTAGATGTCCGTGATGACCGCGCGGATCAGCCGAACCATTTCGCCCTTTCGGTAGCTCTTGAAGTCAAACCTTGTCGTGTCGGATGTACGCTGCGATGTGATCAGCGAACTATCCCCATACCAACGCACGTCATACGGACCTGATCCTCCGGCGATGGAGAAGACCACCTCCGGAATGCTGTCCGGTAGGCAGGTCTTGACCAGCCGCACCGCACCATCCACGGTTGGTGGCGGGCTGACGGAGACAAGCATCGAGTCGGTTGTGGTTTGCCCCCTTCCGCCGTCGTCCGTGACTGACAGCGTGAAGAGTGTGGAACCAGAAGGTCGAAGAATCGCATTCCACGGCCTCTGCGCGTCGGGAATCGTTACGCGCTCGGCCGGTTGCCAGTTGTAAACAAACGGACGAATACCGCATTCGGACGGACGTGACACGAAGAGTCCGACGGCGGAATCAGATGCGCAGATGGTCGTATCCGAGCCCAGCAGAACATCGGGCGAACGACGGATAGTCACGGTGAGCGTGTCCAGAGCCGAGCATCCGCGAGCGTCAGTGACCGTGAGCACTATTCGCGTGCTTGAGTCTACGCGAAAGGCGGGACTGGCGCTGTCGGAAACCCACACCGATAGGCCATCCGGGGCAGTCCAGCGATAACTGTACGGGGCCGTACCGCCCTGTTCAACGGCCACCAGGCGCACCGTGTCACCACGGCATACGGAAGTCTGAGCTGATGTACTTCGGGCACGAACCTGGAATGGAGTGTGGCGAACGACGGTGACCACTGCCCAGCCCTTGCAACCGTCAGGTGTTGTTACAACGAAACGATAGGTCATTACCGAGTCAGGACCGTTGAGTGTCGCCATCGGGTTCCAGGATGTAGGATCCGACAGGTAGGTCGCAGGACTCCATAGACAGCTACTGCCGATCGGCACTCCCGTCACGACGGGCCTAAGGCTGAAATAGCCGACGGCGTCGCACACTCGGATCGTATCCATCGGCGCCACGGTTGGACAGGCGGAAACACGAATCAAAACGCTATCCCGTTCGACAGCGCCCAGCGAATCAATGACGGTCAACACGTACAATGTCGATGTGTCAGGACTGGCCCGCGTCACACCGGTGACCGTCGAACTTGGGTTGCTCAGGCCAGCCTGCGGCTGCCACGTGTACCGATATGGCGGCGAACCGCACCTTGCGTTCGATCCAATTCTGAGGGTGGTGTCCGAGCAGATGCAGATCGTTGTATCGCCAGTTGGAGTCAGTGCCGGCTGAGTGGAAAGTTCCACGGTGATGAGCTCCTCAGCCGAACACGACGTTGGTGTACCCGAGTCCGTCACCCGCACTCGATAGGTGGTAGTTCTGAGTGGACGTACGGCAATCGTGCGTTGATCCGCAGCACCGATAATGCTGCTACGAGAGCCATCAAGCTCCGACCAGTCAAATCTGTATGGAGGCGTGGCTCCCGATACGGTAAGATTGGTGCCGACAACGATGGGCGTTTGCGCTGAATCAAGACACGTCCTGATCAGACGGGGCCCACTGACAATGATGCTGGGTACTTCGACAACACGAAGACGGATGGTGTCAGCTCTGCGACACCCACGAGTGTTGAGAGCTTCGACGACGATACTCGCCACGCCAGGCCGGACGCCACGAATACGAACATTGGATGATTGGCTGTCGGAGATAAACCGCACGACTCCGGTTCCTGACAACCGGCTCCAATTGAACCTTACGGCAAGTGAATCGGCAGCCGATGCATTGCACGTGATACTGTCTCCGACGCACAGTGCGGTATCGGCTGACCGGACGATGCGTGGAGCATCGATCACATTCAGGAAGACTGTATCCTCATCGCGACAGCCACTTGTATCGGTTGCCAGCAGGACGTATCGATGTAGCCCAGACCTTACATGCCGCACTCGAACGCGTGAACCAGTGTCGCCGGCAACAAATGTCCCAGTATCCGTCAAACATCGCCATCGATATCGAAGGCCTCGTGTTGATGAAGAGTCCGTTACGACGAGGTCAGCTGTGGAACCCGAGCAGATGATCTCCGGGATGGCTCGCCCCTTAACGGTAAATGGCTGTCGAATCTCGATCGTTGTAGCGATTGTATCTCGGAAGCACCCACGCCGCGTTGTCACTAGCCTGACGACGTATGTTCCGGTATCACGAAACGTCCGCCGAATGAACGATCCGGTGTCGGTTGT
>DNLG01000058.1:20966-27286 GCA_003488525.1 Bacteroidota bacterium
CCGGCGACAAAGCCGTAGGAATCAAGAGCAGACAGTCCGTACATGATACCGATAGCACCCGAGCCTTTGGATGCATCCACAGCGTGGACTCCTTCGTCGACACGGATCACCACGCATGACAGCTGAGGGTTGACGTTCGTGCTTGTGACGACCACAGGAGCAGTTGTGCGACCACGAATGCTGGCTACCGAGATGTCATCGACGGTAGTCGCCTCCAACTCGCTGGGCTCACCAATCAACGTCAAATAGAGATTGTTCTTCCACTGATCAACAAATGGCTGCACTGTTGTCGTTGGTGGAACGAAGGCAGTAAACGTAAATGTCTTGATACGCTGTTCAACAGGAGGAACTACGATCATGAACGGATCACCAACACCCTTCACGAGATCAAATCCATCAGTCCAGGTCATACCGAGCCAGGTCGTAATCACGGGCTTGTCGGTCGTGATGAGATAAGCAGCATCGGCCGCCACGGTTCGCTCGAGAACGGATCCTGCCTGTGTCAGCAACGTCGGCACACCGGCCAGCGTTACCGTTGTTGATGGTTCCGTGGAGATCACCCTGATGACGTAGCGAATTGCAGAGGCCATAGGAGGAACAACGAAGGTCTTCCCCAGAGACCACCAAGGTGGCATTTGCTCAATGAGATGATCGCGCGAGAAGCTGGAGGTTGACGGCACGGGTGTTCGCTGATGACCGCCAAAGACCGCGATGGAGCCGCAATCACCAGCACCTGAAACAACCCGGATGCGTGTGCCTGAAAGGTCTTCATTGGGGAATTCCGATTGAAACTGATACACATCTCCGCGATTCAGCGTAATCGTGTAGGCCACTCCAGCCGGACGTGCCGCTCCGGCTGGACGGGCAACAGCTGCCTTGGGGATGATCTCAACCATCGTGCCATCCTTGGTACCTACGATGGCCCCCTGGCTAGCCCAGTCATCGCGTTGGAAGTGCTGATAGGACGCCAGGTAGTACTCGTCACCAAGCGACATCGTCGGATAGACGATCGCTGCATCGGTGCTCTGGTTTTCAGTATTGAATGCGCAAACTGTTATCGGCTTGTTCGACGTCACATGAATTCCCTTGCCTGCAGCTACCTGGTCGCTTCCACGGATGTAGGCGTTGAGGTCAGTCACTTCATAGGCCACGTTGCTCTTGGCCGGTATCGTAACGGTGGCAAGAACTGTTGATCCGATTCGTACGGTGGCCGTAGCCGCTGAATCTGCTCCGAAGAACAGATACAGTCGTGGTGTGAACGAATTCTGCATGAAAGTGAGCCAGAAGTCTGTTCCCTTGGTCGATGTACGCTGTGCAATGGATGCACATGGCAGAGTCAAGATCAAGCTCAGCATGAGCATGATCGGCCACATGGATTGATTTGGCGAGCACTTGTTCGGCAACTTAGCTGGAGTTGTTCGTGCGATGACGTACACGGTATGCATTGAAATTTACGATACTATTGCGCATACTGCGGCGTTGGAACCATCTTGCAATCCGTCTGTAACGGTCGAACATGAAACATCACTTTCTAACGCTTGCGGCAACATTGTCGATCATTCTGGGTTTGCATCGAGAGCCGGTGTTCGCGCAGATCGGTGGTGAGGTGCGCGTTACTCCAAACACGATCTACTACGCCGGTGGATCATGTCAGTTCTTTGATGCCCAATATCGACCGATCCTCAGTGTCGATGCTGCCGAAGCCTTATGGTCATGCAGCCCGGCCAAGGCTGCTTGGGTCACGGTCTCGCCTGCCAGCGGGGGGTACTATGAGTTCCCGAACTACGGTCCGCAGAAACCGCTGTACAATCTGGCCGAGATGTTGAATCCCTTCGACACTGCCGATACGATTTATCATGAGGCCGTTCTGCTCGATGGCATTGGTTCGTCGGCGCGTCTGCTCTATGCAGCGAAGAATGTGCTGGCCGTCCGTGATCATGCGCTTGCGACCACCTTCGTTGCCGGCGATGACTTTTCGGTGAACGGTGATGAGATTCGGCAGCTATCGGCGCGAGTATCGGCATCTGTATCTCGTCGGCCGGGTCAGCGTGGCAATGGCTCCTCGAATGGCCTGATCAATACAAGGGCCTCGTCGTGGACCTACGTCACGTATATACCGGAGCGTGCCAGTAATGAGTTTCGATGGCCGGAGCAGAGGATCGAGCTTCCTCGCCTTCGAGCCTTGATCGCCAAGCGCAGCCATATCACCGTGCAGGCCATCGGGATGAGCATTACAGCGGGATTGAACGTGAGCGGCTTCATCGGTGACGAGCGGAACTTCCCCCCAACTGCTCCTTACATGCGAAGCTACATAGAGCTATTTGCTGACTATCTCAGGACGTTTCAACGCTGTTCGGTGGACGTATTCAACAGCTCGTGTGGAGGCAAGACGGTTGCATGGGCAGAGAAGTTCTGCATCCCACTGGCTGCTGCTAACGCTCCAGATCTGATCATTCTCGACATGGGAATGAATGATATCTGGGGCACGACAACTCCATCTGCGTTTCGACAGAGCATAGAATCGTGCATACGACAGCTATCGGCGGTGCTGCCGGATGCTGAGTTCCTTTTAATTGCCAATATGCTGCCCGATGTCACCGCACCCGGTGCTCCGCCGGATGGCGCTACGATCATGAAGCAGTTTCGAGACGAGCTTCTTTCACTGCAGCGCACTGGTGTGGCTGTCCTCGATATGACGAGTATGAGCCAGAAGATCTATCAGCGCAAAGGGGCTGCACACTGCACGTCGAATTCGCTGCATCCGAACGACTATCTCGCTCGATGGTATGCCCAGGGATTGATCCACGCAGTCACTGCCGGGACATCAACCCATCTCGATCAGGCAGACACGGATGATTCACCGTTGCTGATGGCCTATCCGCAGCCGGCCGGGGACAGGCTCAGCATAACGGTTGATCAGTGCATGCTGGATGAAGGCCCACTGACGCTAAACGTCTGCGATTTATCCGGTAGGGTAGTACAGACGCTACCGCTGAACGATCACCACATAACGCTTTCAACGGATGCATTCGCTCATGGTGTATACTGCATCCGCGCGGAATCTGGTCGTCGCGCGGCGCACATCCGCGTCGTCATCGGTCGTTGATCGCGCTTGCGCCCTGTGCAAACTGCAGCCGATGCAGCTTGGCATAGAGTCCGTTGGCATCAATAAGCTCCTGGTGCGTGCCTTGCTCGGCCACTTTTCCATGATGGAGCACGATGATGCGGTTGGCCCGCTGAATGGTTGACAGGCGGTGAGCGATCACAATCGAGGTACGCCCCTTGAGCATGGTTGAGATCGACTCTTCGATCAGCTGCTCGGTTTCCGTGTCAATGCTCGACGTTGCCTCATCAAGGATGAGCAGGTCCGGATCGGTTGCCAAAGCGCGACAGAAGGATATGAGCTGCTTCTGGCCCACGCTCAGCACAGCGCCGCGCTCACGAACGTTCGTGTCGTATCCATGCGGCAGGCGCGTGATAAAGTCGTGCGCTCCCAGCGCCCGCGCCACGCTCTCAACGTGAGCACGAGTGATCTCGCTTCGACCGAGAGTGATGTTCTCTTCGACGGAGCGGGAGAACAGGAAGACGTCCTGCAGCACCACAGCGATGCGACGACGCAGTGATTCCTGTTCGATCGTGCGGATGCTTCGGCCGTCGATGAAAACATCTCCGCCCTGGAACTCATAGAACCGGCACAGAAGGTTGATGATCGAGCTCTTTCCGGCGCCAGTAGCGCCGACGATGGCAACGGTTTGCCCCTTCTCGACGGTAAAGCTCACATCACGCAGCACGGGCGTGGTGCCATCGTAGGAAAAGCTGACGCCGCGAAACTCGATTCCGCTCTGGAGCGAGGAAAGGGGCTTTGCATCTTTCGCATCATCGACAGTGAGCTTCGTATCAAGCAGGTTGAAGATGCGTTCCGAGGCGACGACGCTCGACTGAAGGGTGTTGTACTTTTCTGTCAGATCGCGCACCGGACGGAAGAACATTTCCGTGAACTGGGCAAAGGCGATCAGCATCCCGATGGTCATCTCGCCCGTACCGATGTGCCCGGCGGCATACCATACGATGATCGACAGCGCAATGGCCGAAAGGAATTCAACAACCGGAAAGAACGTCGCATAGTACATGATCGAGCGGTCCTGCAGCTGGCGGTGCTCGGCGTTGATCTCAGCGAACTGCCGCGTCATGCGGTCCTCCTGACGAAACAGCTGCACAACGCCCATGCCCGTGACGTACTCGTTCATGAAGGAGTTCATTCGTGCAACCTGACGTCGGATAAGGTTGTAGACCACGCGCACCTTCTTGCGGAAGATGAACGAGGCGATCAGCAGGAACGGCAGGATCACGATCGTCAGCAGTGTCAGCTCGACGGATGTGTTCCACATGAACGTCAGGATCCAGGCAATGACCATGATGTCGGAGATCATGAGCACCACGCCCGATGAGAAGAGCTCGTTGAGGACCTCCACGTCGCTCGTCACGCGCGTAACGATGCGGCCAACCGGTGTCGTGTCATAGAAACGCAGTGCCATGCGCTCGACGTGACGGTAGAGGGTGTTACGGATGTCGAGAAGCACTCGCTGGCCGATCCAGGTCATCAGGAGCGACAGGGCATACTGGGTAGCCCCCTGCAGGATCACCAAGCCGAGGATGATCGCAATGAATGTTGTCAGACCCGGCAGGTCGCCCTTGACGATGTGCTCGTCCACTGCGATACGCGTCAGATAGGGTCGAAGCGGTCCCAGTGCAGACGACGCCAGCGTCAGCGCAACACCGCCGATGATATGCAGGCGGTAAGGAGCCAGGAAGGCCAGCAACCTCCGCAGAAGCCGGTAATCAACCTTGGAAACGTCGAGCTCAGCTTCGGACTGTTGGGTGGACATGGCGCAAAGTTACGCATCGTAGTTTTGCACGATGATCACCATCACTCCGTATGGCGCGGCCGGCGAAGTCACCGGCTCTGCATATCTGGTCGAAACCGGTTCATCGACCGTACTCGTGGACTTCGGCATGTTCCAGGGCGATAAGGACGACGATGCCCGAAACGTCATCCCGGGTCGTATCCATCGCATGGACATCGATGCCGTAGTTCTTACCCATGCCCACCTCGACCATTGCGGACGTCTGCCGCTGCTGGTGCGTGAGGGCTTCCGAGGACCGATTTTCTGCACGCCTGCGGCGCGTGACCTGGCAGAGATCATTCTTCTGGACGCGGCACACATCATGGAGTCGGACTTTGAACGTCGTCGCCGACGCTCGGAACAGCGTGGACGCAAGCTCAATCGTTATGATCATCCGCTCTATGACACCGAGGACGTGACGCAGACGCTGGAACTGGTGGAGGAAACCGACTATCTGGTGCTGACCCGCGTCAGCAAGGACGTGCAGGTGGTGTTCCATGATGCCGGACACATGCTCGGCTCGGCCAGCGTTGAGCTGCGCATCCAGCTTGAGGATGGCAGTCAGCGTGTGGTGGTGTTCAGCGGAGATGTTGGGCCGCCCAACTTCCCGTACCTACGAGATCCTGAACCACCGTCACGCGCCGATGTGCTGGTGCTGGAGTCGACCTATGGCGATCGTGATCATAAATCTCTTGACGAAACGCTTGATGAGCTTGAGCGCATCCTTGTTGAGGCCGTAGATAATAATGGCAAGGTCTTCATTCCTGCCTTCGCCATTGGAAGGGCTCAGCAGATGATGTTCCATCTGGCAGAGCTTATCCGCAAGCAGCGCATTCCGGCGATGCCGATCTTTCTCGACAGTCCCATGGCCATCAAGGCAGTGAACGTCTATCGTATGCACCGCGATCTGTTTGACAGCGAGAGCACCAAGCTTAGCGAGCACGGTCAGATGGATCACGATCTGCGCTCGCTGGTACTGTGCACTTCGGCGCAGGAGTCCAAGCAGATCAACGAGGCGAAGGGTCCGTTCATCGTCATTGCCGGCTCTGGCATGTGTACGGCCGGACGCATCATGCATCACCTTCGGAACAATCTCGAAGATCAGCGCTCGCACTTCATCATCGCCGGGTATCAAGCAAGGGGCTCCCTGGGCCGCCGCCTTGTCGACGGCGCGACGGAAGTAATGGTCCACGGTGAGCGTCGACTGGTCAAGGCTCGCATTCACACCCTTGGTGGCTTCAGCGCGCATGCCGGTCAGACAGACCTGGTCAATTGGTTCGCCCAAGTTGCCCAGCATGGTACGCCCCTTACCTTCCTGACGCATGGCGAGCAGGATGCCCGCACGGCGCTGAAGGATAAGCTCAGCGAGATCTACAACGTCAACGCCTATTTGCCGGCCTATTCCGAACACCTCGT
>DNLG01000125.1:0-1094 GCA_003488525.1 Bacteroidota bacterium
GTCGTGTGAGGTGTGAGGTGGTGGGTTCTGCTCTCCGTACTTCCGTATTTGTTTACTTGTGTACGTCCGTACTTCCGTTCTTCCGTACTTCCGTACTTCCGTACTTCCGTACTTCCGTACTTCCGTTCTTCCGTACCCACGTTACGCCCCCTACGATCTACCTGCATGCTGCGTAGCTTCGCCACATGAGCCGCCGGGATACAACACATTTCTTGCGTACGAGTCTCGCGATCATCATCGCCTGCACTCTTGCGTATGCGGAGCTGTTTAACGCGACGAGGCAGTTCACGGCCTACGACGACAACGCCTATGTGACGTCGCAGCCGCTGGTAAAGGGCTTCCGCGTGGAGATGATCCCGAAGATCTTTGATCCGTCCACAACGGTAGCGAGCAACTATCATCCGCTGACGGTGCTGTCGCTGGGGATCGACCACCGGCTGTTCGGACCGAGCGCGCGGGCATTCGGTCTGGTGAACCTTACCCTGCACATCCTTACCTCGCTCATGGTGCTTCTGCTGCTGCGGCGTCTGCTCCGGGAGCGTCCGTGGCTGCCGGAGATCGGCGCGCTGTGGTTTGCCATCCACCCCCTTCATGTAGAGAGTGTGGCCTGGGTATCCGGACGCAAGGACGTGCTCTACGGTCTGTGGTTTGTGATCAGCGTGCTGCTCTACATCGGCTCCGTGGAGAAGGGCAAACGCGCTCTGCTGGGTGCGGCCTTCTGCGCCTTCGTGCTCTCCTGTCTGTCAAAGCCGAGTGCCGTTGTTCTTCCGCTGGTGCTTGTGCTGGTCGACATTGTCAGGGGGCGAGGCATCACGCTGAAGACCATGGGAGAGAAAGCCCCCTTCCTTGTTGTGTCGCTTATCATCGGGATCATCACGGTTCGCGCGCAGACTGCAGCCGGTGCGGTGGCCGATGCAGCAACGTTTTCAGTGCTTGAGCGGATCGTGATCGCCGGCTATGGCTTTGTGATGTACTGGGTGCATATGATCTGGCCGGTCGGACTCAATGCCTTCTATCCGTATCCATCGGTGAACAACGTCTTTACGCTGCCGTGGTATGCCTACGTGATGCCGCTGCTGGCCGCGGGTATGGTG
>DNLG01000125.1:1293-2062 GCA_003488525.1 Bacteroidota bacterium
TCGACGTGGTCCATGCTTGCCCTCGGCAGCGGCTGGTTTGCCGTGACGATCCTGCTGGTACTGCAGCTGGTGTCCGTCGGAATGGTGATCATGGCCGACCGCTACACCTACATCCCCATGATCGGCATGCTCTGCGTCATCCTCATCGGCGTCGACCTGCTACTGCAACGTCAGCGGATCGTTGGATGGCTTATTGTAACGGCGTTTACGTTCTTGCAAGGCGTGCAGACCTATCAGCAGGCTGGCATGTGGCGCAACACCGAAACGATCTGGACGAGCATTCTGCAGCGAACCGGAAACACCGGCACGGCCGACGAGGTGGTGCGCGCGAACCTGTCCGACGGCTACGTGATGATCTACGTTCTGCGCGGCATCCACTACTTCGAAAAGAACCAACCTGATAAGGCCTATGCCGACCTTCGCCACATCATGCGCGCCGAGTCGCCCCGCACGGATGCCTACGAACGCCTTGGCCTGCTGGCCGGCATGATGGGCAAGATCGACGAGTCGATCGCCGCCTATTCGGTCGCCATCTCGCGTCCGGACGCCAGCGCCGACGCCTACCTCAACCGCGGCATCGGCTACCTTCGCACCGGACGTCCCGACGAGGCCCGCCGCGATTTTGAAATGGGGCTCACCAAAAACCCACTACCCGAGATACAGGAGAGGCTAGAACAATTACTGAATTACTGAATTACTGAATTACAGAATTACTGAATTACTGAGTCATCGGTCATCCGTCATAGGTCATCCGTCATCCGTCATCCGT
>DNLG01000125.1:2365-7685 GCA_003488525.1 Bacteroidota bacterium
ATCAGTCATCGGTCATCCGTCATCCGTCATTTGAAGTACGCCTCCGGTCTTCTATCCTTCATGATATCATTGATGCTATTGAAGGATTTGGAGCGGGTTTCCTGCGGGTCGATCTCGGCGATGATGATCGCATCGCTCTCGACGGGGGCATCGGTGAGGATGGAGCCGTCATGGGAGTAGATGGTGGACTGACCATTAAATGTGACGTCTTCGCCGGCATTGGAGTCGGTGCCGGTGCGGTTGGCAACAGCCAGGTAGACCTTGTTTTCGAAGGCGCGCACGGGCATGGCCATGCGCCAGAAGTGCGTGATGAGATTCGACGGACACACGATCAGGTCAGCCCCCTTCAACGCGAGCGTGCGTGCGCTTTCCGGAAAGCGCCAGTCGTAGCAGATCATGATGCCCATCGTACAGTCAAGATGCGGCAGGTGCACGGTGAAGAACCCCGTGTCGCCTGATGTAAATCCGAGTGTCTCTTTGTAAAAAAGATGCGTCTTGCGATACGTCAATGGACGTTCGAGGCCCTTGCCGGCGATGAGGGCGGAGTTGTACAGGTGCTCGCCGTCGCGTTCGGCAACGCCGCACACGACCACCTTGCCGGCATCGCAGGCGGCGGTGATGATGCGCAGCATGTGCGGCCCGTCAAGGGGCTCGGCAACGCGTGCAACTTCCTCATGGCCCACGTGGAAGTAGCCACTGGTGGCGAGTTCCGGGAAGACGATCACGTCGGCGTCGATCGCTGCGATCTCGTCAACGATCCGGTCTGTGTTTGCCGTGAGATCTCCGAATACCGGAGCGAATTGCGAGCAGGCGATGCGCATCAGAAGGAGAAGGAAACAGCAACAAGCGGAGTTGAACCATTCATGCCGACGCCGATGCGACCGATCGATGGCACGCCGGGTTGACCCGGGAGAAAGGGCTCGGTAGCATCGAAGAGTTCATTGCGCAGCAGATGAACTCCATAGGCAACGCCCGCGCCGACGGCGTAGCCGGCCAGCACATCCGTCAGATAGTGCACACCCAGATTCATGCGAGCAAATCCTGTCCACAGCGCATAGCCCACGGACGGGGCGATGACGTACCAGTATGGGTAGCACAGACTCAGTGATGTGGCCAGCGCGGCGGCGCCGGCCGAATGTCCGGAGGGAAAAGACGAGCCAAGCGGGTCACCATCCGGGTGCCGGTTTGTAATGAGTCCGGGGAAGGCCTGATACGGTCGGTCTCTGCCAATGGCAGCCTTCAGCACAAAGATCGTCGCATAGGTTGCTCCCATCGTCACACCGATCTGCACGCCTGACTCGGCGGCGCGACGTTGCGAGGGTCCTTCTTCGAGCAGGAAGCTGGAGCCGTAGAGCAGCGCCGGAATGCCGATGCCGAGAGGCAGCAGCGCATTGGACGCGGCGATCGAGGCCGACGTCAGACCCGGCGAGTCGATGTGATTGAGGTCATAGACGATCCGACCCTCAAAGGGGATGGACTCACCCTCCTGAGCTCCAAGCGTTGTGGAGCAGACCAGAGCGATGACGATCAGCAGTCGTGACATGATGCAAAAGTAGGAGGGGGCGTATCTTCGCCGACTATGAATGTTGTAATTGTTGGGGCTACCGGACTCGTAGGGCGCACGATGCTGCGCGTCCTGGAGGAGCGCAATGTCAACGTCGATCGTCTGGTGCTGGCTGCTTCCGAGCGATCAGCCGGGCAGACCATGACCTTTCGTGATCAGCCCCTTGACGTCGTCGAACTGCGTCCGGAAACGTTCGACGGAATCGACTATGCCCTGTTCAGTGCAGGTGGCTCTGTGAGTCGGCAGTTCGCACCCGTTGCTGCGGCAAGGGGCTGCGTGGTGATCGACAACTCGAGTGCCTGGCGCATGGACCCCGATGTTCCGCTGGTTGTGCCCGAGGTCAACCCACTGGATGCCCTGCTGCACCGCGGCGTGATCGCCAATCCGAATTGCAGCACCATCCAGCTGGTGGTGGCCCTGAAGCCCCTTGCCGAGGCCTTCGGACTGCGACGTGTTGTTGTCAGCACCTACCAGACGCCCAGCGGTGCCGGACAGAAGGGGCTCGACCAGCTTCGGGCCGAATTGGAAGGTCGCATGCCGATGGAGCGCATTTCGCCACATCAGCTGGCAGGCAACACGGTGTTCCACACCATCGATGCCCTCAATGCCGATTCGGAAGAAGAGACGAAGGTGATGCGCGAGACCCGCCGCATCCTGCATATGGACAGTCTGCCCCTTGCCGTCACGTGCGTGCGCGTGCCGGTCATCGGAGGTCATGCCGAATCGGTAGCGGTCGAGACCGAACGTCCCTGCTCGGCCGACGATGTGCGCCAGGTGCTTTCGAATGCGCCGGGCGTTGTCGTGGTCGATGATCCGGCCAATGCTCAGTACCCGACAACGGTGCGTGCCAACGATACCGACCCGGTGTATGTGGGCCGCATTCGACCCGACGCGTCTGTTGCCAACGGCATCCTCCTATGGGTCGTGGCCGACAACCTGCGTAAAGGGGCGGCCACCAACGCCGTCCAGATTCTTGAAGTACTTGCCGCACACCGATGAACAGCTACGTTGTGATCATGGCCGGAGGATCCGGCGAACGCTTCTGGCCACTCTCGCGCATGCAGCGCCCGAAGCAGCTGCTGGCGCTGACATCCGAGCGGATGATGATCGAAGAGGCCATCGACCGAATCGCACCGATCGTTCCGGCGGAACGCATCCTGATCATCACCAGCCGCGTGCTGCGTCAGCCGATCATTGATGCCCTGCCCGGCCTGCCACCAGAGAACGTGATCGCCGAACCGGCCAAGCGCAACACCGCCCCCTGCCTGGCCCTTGCCTGCAGTGTGATCGAGTCGCGCGAAGGGGGCGATGCCCTGATGGCCGTGCTGACGGCCGACCATTTCATTGGCAACGTGGAAGCATTCCGGCATGATGTGCAGGTGGCACTTCGCTACGCCCAGAGCAACAATGCGCTGCTGACGCTGGGGATACCGCCCACGCGACCCGAGACAGGCTACGGATACATCCGTATGGCCGAGAGTGTGGCCCCTTCACAGGTAACTCAGGTAGCAGAGTTCAAGGAAAAACCCACTATCGATGTTGCCATGCAGTACCTGCGCAGTGGCGAGTACGTCTGGAACAGTGGCATGTTCTTCTGGCGCACGCATGCGCTGGCCGACGCGATGCATGCGAATCTGCCGGAAGTCGGTTCCCACATCAACGACATGACCTCGGCGATCATGGCCGCAGATCCGGCTGCGCTTGAATCAACGTTCGGCAAGATGCCGGACATCTCGATCGACTACGGCGTGATGGAGCGTGCCTCGAATGTGTTCGTGGTGCCGGCCTCGTTTCCATGGGACGACGTTGGATCGTGGGACTCACTTGATCGCATGCAGCCGCGTGATGACAGCGGCAACGTGGTGCAGGGGGCTGTGACAACCGTCAACACCAACAACAGCGTGATCGTAAATGCCCACGCAGGATCGCATGTTGTGACCGGCGTCGGTCTCGATGACGTTGTAGTGGTGGTGACTGACGATGCCACGATGGTCTGTACGAAGGAGCATGCACAGGATGTGAAGCTCATCGTGAAGTCGCTCCGCGACAGTGGACGCAGCGATGTCCTCTGAGCTTATTCTGACAAGCGCTGCCGAACGGATCAGTACGGCCTTCGACCTCGCTGAGGTCGAAGACGCCCTGCCCGAAGTCCGGCTGGAGCATATCCGAAGACTGCTGGTGGAGCGCATCGTGGAGCTGCTGAATCGCAACCCTGAAAAACTGATGTCGATCCTCTATCGCATCGACGTCAGCGAACGCCGCGTCAACGAGATCATGACGAAGTCCTTCCCGACCGAAGTGCCGCTGCATCTGGCTGATCTGATCATTGAGCGTCAGCTGGCGAAGGCCCGCTCGCGGGCCGAGCATAAAGACGCGCCATAGCCCCCTGATGATAACGATCCTTACAAACATCTCCAGCCTTGTCACCGTCCGTTCCAACGGTGCGACGTCGCGCGTCGGAACGCTCATGCAGGATGTAGGCGAGATCCGCAACGGCGCCGTGGTGCACAACGGATCGGAGATCCTCTGGGTTGGCCAGGCCTCTGAACTGCCCCCTGCCTATCTGGACGGAGCAACGGTCATCGACTGCACGGGCCGGACCGTTATGCCCGGCTTTGTCGACTCGCACACGCACATGGTCTTTGCCGGTTCCCGCTCGCACGAGTTCGCGCGGCGTCTGGCCGGTGCTTCCTATGCCGAGATCGCGGCAGAAGGGGGCGGCATCCTTACAACGATGAAAGCCGTTCGCCATGCAAGCGTCGACGAGCTTGCCGAGGTCGGGCGCAGGCTTGTAGACTCTGCCGTGCGTCATGGCAGCACAACCATTGAGATCAAGAGCGGCTACGGTCTCGACACCGACAGCGAGCTGCGTCTGCTCGAGGCCGCCGGACGGCTCAAGCAGGAAGGTCGCGCCCATATTCACGTAACGTTCCTGGGCGCTCATGCCGTGCCCCCTGAGTGGAAGCACGACCCCGAGGGCTACGTCGATCTTGTCATCAACGAAATGCTGCCAGCCGTATCGCAGCAGGGCATTGCCGAGTTCTGCGATGTCTTTACCGATCAGGGCTTCTTTACACGTCAGCAGAGCACCCGCATCCTTCTTGCTGCCCGCAAGCACGGCCTAAAGCTCAAGGTGCACGCCGATGAGATCGCACTTGTCGGCGCGTCCGACATGGCCGCCGAACTCGGCTGCATCAGTGCCGACCATCTGGAACACAGCACTATCCGCGAGGTACAACTTCTGCGCGATGCCGGCGTTGTATGCACGCTTCTGCCGGGCACGGCCTATACCCTGCGTCTACCCTTCCCAGATGCCCGCATGATGATCCAGCAGGGGGCTATTGTTGCCCTCGCCACCGACTGCAATCCCGGCTCATGCTTCACCGAGAACATGCAGACGATCCTCTCGCTGGCCTGCATCAACATGCGTATGAGCATCGAAGAGGCCATTACGGCTGCCACGCTCAACGGCGCCGCCGCCCTCGGCATCTCCAACATCACCGGCTCGATCGAGGCTGGTAAACGCCCCGACGTCGTGATCTACGACGTGCCCCGCTACCACGATGTGGTATATCATTTTGGGACAAACCAGTGCTTCGCACAGGTGTGAGGTGTGAGGTAGATCCCTGAGAAAGCAGGGATCCACCGTCATTTCCGCGAGGTATCGTCAAGGTTCAAACGTACATCCATCGCTTTATGCAGGATCCTCACGATCACCACATCTCCGTTGTCCATGATCTGATAAAAGAGGACGTG
>DNLG01000125.1:8069-8205 GCA_003488525.1 Bacteroidota bacterium
CTTCGCTTCAATGCCGCGAGATGCGTATTCGGATCAAAGCGCGTTGCAATACCGCTTTCAAATCCCTCCCCGATCGCCCGCTTCAATTCGGCAATTCGATTTTCTTCTTCTTCGAGCAGACGCAGACCAGCGCGAA
>DNLG01000012.1:0-8074 GCA_003488525.1 Bacteroidota bacterium
CAAATATTCCTCGCACGCCACAGCGTGGTCGGGCGAATTGCGAAACTGCACGTCTTGTTTTACTCACCTGTATAGGATCGCGTGATGTCAACTACACTCCCCACTCCGCATAACGTAATCGCCGCCTGCATTTATGCTCTAGTTCTAATGCTTTCTTTGGGCCATGAACTTAAAGCGCAGGGGGCGTGCAGCTGTCAAGTCACAGAAGAGTTGAAAACGCTGGATATCTGCATTGACAACAACACGTACAACGTTACAGTATTCGGATGCAGCCAGGTAGCTTACGCTGCGCCTCTGTTGCCGGCAACATGTTCAGGCTTGCTGCAGAACCAGTTAACCACGATTCGTCGCGTGTGCTTTAATGGGGCTAAACCTACTGCCATTGATGCAATGAAGACGTTTAGTGCCATTTTCTGTACGATGAGACCGGTGAATAATGACAGCTCTTGGAACGGAGGAGTTATACCACCCAGTGTAGATGCGATTTGGTGTTGGACTGTGTCTACCCCCAAGTGCGTCACAATTAATCAATCCACAGGATGCATTGTTGCCTGTGGTGATAAATGCTGCAGGTATGAAATGCGTTGGAGGCAAACTGCTGATGGGCCTTACCTGATACAGGAATGGCATTGCTCAGTGGGTACTAACTGTGCGCAAAGTCCATGCGAAGAACTCGAAACCTGCCCGAAACGGGAAAACTGCTGCACGAGGGACGAATAATATGACATTGCTAGATCTGGCGGCGTCCCCATGCGCCGCCGGAGTCAGACGAGCCCAATAGTTACCATCGAAGAAAGTCACGAATGATTAAAGTTCAGCCACTTCGCCGGATGATGCCATTGCTAATGCGCGCCGTAGCTCTTGCATGTGCGACCATTGCGGCTCTCGGCCAACCACGAGCGCCAATAGCTATCTACTGTGAGCGCGGAGATCCTTTGCGGATGATAACGACGCCAACAATGTTTAATGGCAGTGGGTCTGTCGTTTTTGAAGTGCGCGGACGTGGACTCTTCATTGTAGATACCGCTGCATGGCTGGCCCGGCAAGTACCCGGTATACCACAGATGGCCGACTATGAGTTCTCAACATTCGTCAGGCGCGCGGCTGGCGGAGTGGCATGTCAGCAGAAGGGCAATGCTGGAACTCGCCTGTGGAAGTTCGATGAGCATCTGCGCGTCTGGAGTGATACACTGCCGTTTAGAGTAGATACATTGAACATGTATCCTGCAATAATGGGGTACACGGACAATACCGCACTGATGAGTGTGTCCGTACCATCGCTGAACCCGCCCCTTCAGAAAATGTGCGCATCCTTTGATGGTTGTGATTCCTGGCCGCTGATCACCGACGAGCAGCTGAATACTCAGGGCGAGGGCTTTACGCCAGTACAGAATGACGGCATCGGAGGGTTTTGGCTGAGGGCATCAGGGGCAGAATGGTATATGATTCTGCATCCCCTTGCTCGAGGTTTTGATGATAACCAAGCTGCTCAGACGCCAATCAGGAGAGATGGGCGCAATCCGGGTTCCATCCAGAAGGCCTTTACTGATAACGATTCAATTATTTGGATACGCAGAGCGGCTGGAACAACATATCTGGGGGTCGGTGCTCTGGGAGACACTGTTGTGGCCTCACTCTCATCAACTATTACAACTGCCGAAGGGCGCACGATATCAGTTACTGGGAGAAGTCAGTTAGTGAACACAGCTACCAAGCGCGTTTTCCTCATCGACTCCGCGACCTCAGTATATGAATACCGAAGTGGGCGGTGGCATATAGTAGATACGCTGAAACACGTACGTTCGCGTTTTGATAGTCCAGTGTATAGCAAGGAGATTGCCTACTACCGTGCTCGGGTGGATGAGCGCACCAGCGGCTTCGTTGTGCTACACTTAGCAGACTCTTTAATTCAGGAGCTGCGCATCGAGGACTATTATGGCGCAGGTATAACCCGTGTTGAATTCCCCGCTCCGCATCCAAGTTTGATCAGTACCTACATACCGGGCGACAGACCGCTGGTCACACTTTCATCCGGCCGCGGCTACGTGCTGAATTCTGTGCTTCGGGATTTTGAAGAATGTGCGCCGTTACCAATGCTCTATGGAATTGGTGGTACTGCGCAAGATGGCCTGCGTCCGCTGATTGCATCTTACCACGGCTATCTGGTGCGTCCTGAGGGTTCTGGCGTAGGGCGGTTGGTATCATCTGTGGTGAGTGGATACCATGGAGTCACTGACCCCGCGGTTGGCCCCATTCCCACGTGGCTCACAACGCGCGGGCTGCTGACGCCTGCGGTAAGCAGCGCGGAGATCTTGTTCCCCGGCAACATGCTGCGGCAGTTTGACAGACAGGGTAGATTCATAGGCGTATTGGACCAAGAGCCGTCCACCTGTGCATTGCGCGTCAACACGGAAAACATCTTGATCGGCAATGGTACTACAGTTCGGCGTTGGCGGAGCGGTCGAATGATTGACAGCACTGACGTAAGAAGTCAGTTGACACAAGGTGATACAATCGGCTCGGGGTTCTTTAGCTCGCTGATACTTTCCGAAAACTCTGCTGTAGTGGGCTTTGTGAGCGGTCTGCATGTGCTTGATTCAGAAAGCCAAGATGTTCATGGGTTCCTGTGCGGTGGGATTGTGCGCAGCACCGACGGCGGCCAAAGCTGGACTCCAGTTACTTTGCCGCATACGGACCCCTACTTCCTGGGTACAGTGGCAGCAGATAACGGTGTACTGATCGCCAGTTATACAACACTCGTCAGAGACACGATGAAAATGAAACACCCTTTCGAAAGAGTCCGTTTAAACGAGGAGCTCTATACCACCATGCAAGACTGCCATATCATACGGTCGGCCGATGGAGGTCTTACGTGGCAGATCGTGTTCTCACGGCCAATGAACGCAGGATTTCGGTTTTTGGGTGGCTCTGGGGTGCTGCTGAAAAATGGCAGGCTGCTTATCAATGGCATTGACGGAGTAATGGAGAGTCTGGATAATGGGATGACATGGGACTTTCATGAAACAGGTTTCATAGAGCCCACAAACGTGATATCGCTCTTTACTGATGAAGAAGCCCAAGACGTCTACTACTGCACACCAAGGGGTGTTTTTAAAAGTCAGCTAACAACATCAGTTCACCTTGACGATCACAGTGGTGTTGGGAATGCCAAGCTTATGGCGCGCTCGTGGTTCGAGCATCAGGCATTCTGGACGAAGGACGGGATGCATTGCTGCAGCATAACTGATGTCATCGGAGTAACAAGATCGCCTGAGATTGCACCCCTGCCGGGAATCTACAGAGTACACCTGAGTGGCCAGAACGGAACGACTTCCGAAACAATCCTGGTTACACCAGAGAAATAGTGTTGTAATCGCCAAGTCTTTTTTGCTCGCAAAGCCCCCTGACATAACTGTCTCGGGGCTTTGTGCGTTTACATCCCATGCGACACTTCCGCCCTGACGCCCGTCATGGTATCGCGAGACACAGTGCTCTATTATCGCAGCGGAGGTGTTAGGATGAGCTACTGCGTGCCGCTGAGCAGCGTAACGATGAAGGATCTCGACAGCGTGGGCGGCAAGAACGCCTCGCTTGGAGAGATGATGAATACTCTTACAAGTGCAGGAATCCGAGTGCCGGATGGTTTTGCAGTGACGGTTCGGGCGTATCGAGACTTTATTGGATCGGACGGTCTGACCGACAGCTTGCGCCAGGCACTTGCGAGCTTGAATACACGGACGCTGGGGAACCTGACTGAGGTGGCCCATCAGTGTCAGGAAGTCATCAGCAAAGGCGTACTTCCCGATGAGGTCTCCAGGCAGATCGTCCGCGCCTACCATGCCATGCGCACGGGTACGGATGACGCGCTCGTTGCCGTACGAAGCAGTGCAACGGCCGAGGACCTGCCGACGGCAAGCTTTGCCGGACAGCATGATTCGTTTCTCGATGTCACAGGTGCTTCGGATCTGCTGGATGCCGTCAAGAAGTGTTATCGCTCGGCATTCAATGCACGAGCCATCAAGTACAGGATCGATCATCACGTCGATCATCTTGCTCTGGGCATCTCCGTGGGCGTCCAACAGATGATCCGCACAGACTCCGGCAGCGCTGGCGTGGGCTTTACGATCGAGCCGGAATCAGGCTCCAGAAATGTGGTGTACCTGACCTCAACATGGGGTCCGGGCGAGCAGATCGTCCAGGGCCTGGTTACCCCCGACGAGATCATGATGTTCAAGCAGGCGCTCGCCGACCACAAGCAGAGCATCATCCGGCGCCGTCTGGGACGTAATGAACTCTCACGCGAAACTTCTCGCATCGGAATGTCGATCACCGACGAGCACGCTGAATGCATCGGACGCTGGTGTCTGGCCATCGAAGATCACTACGGCATGCCGATGGACGTTGAGTGGGCACGTGACGGAATCACCGATCAGCTGTTTGTGGTGCAGGCCCGACCCGAGACGGTACATGGTCGTGCAGCCGAGCTTGTCGAGCAGGAGATCCACCTTGCAAGCCATCCGCCCCCTATCCTGCGCGGCATCGCCGTTGGACGTGGCATCGCCAGCGGAACGGTGCGCATTGTCAGGGGGCTGGCAGATGCCCCCCGCGTGCAGAAGGGCGATGTGATCGTAGCCGAAACGACAAACCCCGATTGGAACGCGATGCTCCGCAACGCCTCGTGCATCGTCACCTCCAGAGGCGGACGCACCAGTCATGCCTCGATCGTGGCGCGCGAACTCGGCATCCATGCCGTGGTCGGTACGGGTGATGCAACGACTCGACTGACCGATGGACAGACCATCACCGTGGTCTGTGAAGGGGGCGATGCAGGCGAGGTCTTTGATGGCCATCTCGACTGGCATATCGAGTCCATTCGACTTGCCGATCTGCCTCGTACGCGCACAAAGCCCATGCTCATCCTTGCCGATCCCGACAAGGCATTCCGGCTGTCCCGATATCCTTCCGCCGGTGTGGGACTGATGCGCATGGAGTTTGCCATCGCCAATACCATCGGTATTCACCCCATGGCGCTCGTACACCCTGAAAAGGTCACCGATGGCGCGGAGCGCAATCTGATCGAGTCGGCGACGGCAGACTATGATGATAAACGACGGTACTTTATTGATGCGCTCGGCGAAGCCATTTCCATGGTTGCGGCGGCATTCTACCCTCGACCCGTGATCGTGCGCATGAGTGACTTCAAGACCAACGAGTACGCCCGGCTCGCCGGTGGCGGCGACTTTGAACCTGTCGAAGAAAATCCGATGCTCGGATTCCGAGGAGCTTCACGCTACTATCACCCGAACTACCAAGCTGGGTTCCTCATGGAATGTCAGGCTCTTCGCATAGCACGCGATGAGAGGGGGCTTACCAACATCGTCGTGATGATCCCGTTCTGCAGAACGGTTGACGAAGCGCGTAGGGTGATCGAGACCATGGCGCAGGCAGGACTGGTGCGAGGACGCAATGGTCTGCAGGTATACGTCATGGCAGAGATCCCGAGCAATGTCATCCTCGCCGAACAGTTTGCCGCCGTGGTCGATGGATTTTCCATCGGCTCCAACGATCTTACGCAGTTGGTGCTTGGTGTCGATCGTGACTCGGATGTGCTCAGCCCCCTGTTCGACGAACGCGATCCTGCCGTCATCTCAATGCTCGCCGAGATGATCAGCCGAGCCAAACGCAGCGGACGTCCCATTGGCCTGTGCGGTCAGGCCCCGAGCGACCATCCCGAGTTTGCCCGGTTCCTCGTTGAACAACGCATCGACAGTATCTCGTTTACGCCCGATGCACTCATCAATGGCATTCGCAATATCAAAGCAGCCGAGGGGTCGAGTCCGGCCCGTCATCACTGAGGTCGCCTACACGCACAGGCTCCAGCGCATCAACGATCTGCCCACTTTGGGCCGGGTAGATAACGCGTGCGCCGGTGCTGATGATCCAGTAGGTGCCATGGTCTGTGGCGTCATTGACATCATAGGTGATCAACTCGCCGATATCGATCGAGACCTGCCCGGTTGGTTGACCTGTTAATTGATCAATGACGTTCCCGGTGCTGCTCAGCAATACGCTGTCTGTGCGCGTCATCATGGAACCTGTAGAATATGTGTCTGACGTGACGATGTGCTTTGTAAGGGGCGAATATCGATAGATTGTCGGTGCTATCAACCACGAGAGTCTCAGCGGATATGTCATACACACGGCACGATCAGGACGGTCGATTCCACGCGTCAACTCTGCTACGCGAAGTCCTGCGCGGAAATGAACTCGAACTCCAGGACGAAAACTGGATCGAGATCTCCCGTGCTGTCAAAGCTCGGAACCAGCAAGATCCAGTCGGGTCTGAGAACATCATTTCCTCCCTTGTCCCGAAGGATGACGTCCAGAGCTTTGCCCTCATATACATCCGACTTGTTGCGGCGATCGACCGAGACGATCGCATGGTTGCAAAATCGCTTGCCGACATCATGCAGCAACACCCCCTGATGGACGAGCCTTTTGCGAAAGCACTTGCTGGCTTTCGCATCGGTCAGGCCGTGAGGATGGCGTCCCGAGTAGAGCAGGCAATGGTGCTTCAAATGGATGCTGCGGCAGCATTTCGTGAGCTGGGCTGGAGCTTTGAAGAGGCATTGTGCGTGGTGGAGGTCGGTCACATCATGCGCACGCGTGGTGATGCGGCAGGTGCTCTGCGCTGTTATCTGTCGGTTCTCGATACGATCCGGAAAGATGGCGGAGAAGACCTGCATGCGCGGATGCTCGTGAATCTTGCCGGAGTGCTGTATGCCTCCGGAAACATCGAGGAAGCCGAGCGCCGATTTTCGCAGGCACTGCAGACATCGACATATACGCTCCCAGGTCCGGCAAGGGTCGACGTTCTTGTGCGGCTGGGGTTTCTGCATAAAGCTGCCGGACGGATTGACGCAGCGAAGGAGAGTTATCTCGAGGCTATGTCGATGATCGACCTTCAACAGCCATCGGTCATGGCTGCTCGCATTCGCTGCTCACTTGCTGAACTCGCAGAGATGAGTGGCGACCATGAATCAGCACTCGCACAGATTGAAGATCTTCATTCGACCCACGTCGACTTCATGCTCCTGCGTCCACAACTCCAGAGTTATGCGGTGAAGGCGAAAGCCCTCCGCATGATGGGACGTACTGCCGAGTGCGCAGATGCTCTTCGGACGGCGATGAATCTAGCGCGCGCATCAGATGAAATCGAGCTGCGGCAAATTCTGCTTGCTGACGCACTGGAGTATGTCGACGATCCGGATCTGCGGATGGAGATTCTCGAGGACTATCGCATCGTTCAGGATGAACGCATGAAGGCGACGTCGAAGAGTGCGTCTGCGATGCTGGATCTGCGGGTCTCCTTCGAGCAGGAACAGTCCCGGCGAGAGGTCAGCCGACAGAAAGAGATCGCGGCTCTCATCGTGGACACGCAAACAGCAACACTGATCGAGATCGGTCGAGAACTTCATGACTCGCTCGGGCAAGATCTCACTGTCATGCTACGGCTGGCTGATCGCATGGCAGACAATGAACAACGCTTTCCGGAGGATCTCGTGCCCGTCGTCGCAACGTTGCGTGACGTCAGCCGGCGAGCAGCTCATGATGTCCGGCGGATCTCCCACTTGCTGGCCGATGGGGGAGTCTCAAGCCGAGGTATCGCTGATGCATTGCGTGGGATGCGCGATGAAACCGCCCAGGCCGTGCCGGAACTCGATCTGAAGGTGCTGACATTCGGTAGTCTCGAGGAAATGCCGCAGACCATCGCTCGAACATTGTACAGAGTGACACAGTCCCTCGTCCAGAACGTCGTGAAACACTCTCGGGCAACACGATGCACCGTGAACCTGGTTGTGCATCCCGACCACTATCATCTCGACATCGAGGACAACGGCATCGGCTTCGATGCATCGGAAGCGAGCAGCGGAATGGGGCTCCGGGAATCCCGTGCGCGCATTGAACTCATGGGCGGAAGCGTACGCGTTGAAAGCAGCCCCGGAAGAGGAACGTATGTGGAAGTAACGCTGCCAAGCACGACGTAGGGAGCTGGGTACTGGGTACTGGGTAC
>DNLG01000012.1:8316-15673 GCA_003488525.1 Bacteroidota bacterium
AAACCTCAAACCTCAAACCTCAAACCTACCTAGTGGTCGCTATAGGATTTGAACCTATGACCTTTCGCGTGTGAGGCGAACGCTCTGAACCAGCTGAGCTAAGCGACCAAATGGGCTGCAAGTCTACGGTTCCCGGGGCATTTCTCCAAAGTTGGAGGCCGGCGGGAACCGTAGTTTCGCAGTCCGATGAAGACAATGATCACGATATGGACGATGGGGCTGCTGCTAGCCCCGTTCATGACAGCAAAGGCATCCGAAGCCGATTCGCTGCGTGTGGTCAGACGCGACAGTGCGATCATCGTGACGGCCTCGGCATGGCTGGGTGATGCCACCGGAGCGGGGCCGGCTCGTTCGGTGTTGCCCCGTGAAGTGATCGAGCGCCTGGCGCCGATGTCGATGGCAAGTACGATGTCACTCTTTCCCGGCGTGTTCGTAAAGGACTATGGCGGAATCGGTGGACTCCAGCTGGTGTCTCTGCGAGGGGGCTCATCGGCACAGTCTCTGGTGATGCTTGATGGTGCACGGCTCTCATCGGCGCAGAACGGGAGTATCGACCTTACGTCGATCCCTGTTCGCCGTATTGAATCTGCCGAGGTGCAGCGCGGCGGCGCTTCGGCACTTTACGGCGCAAATGCCCTGACGGGCGTTGTGGACATGCGGCTGCGACTGCCGGAAACATCAGGCGTCGGACTGACGCTTTCTCAGGGTGCCTTCAACGAGTGGCGATCAGCCCTCGACGCAAACACGCATCTCGGGTCGGACGTGCGCCTCGGCGTTGATGTAGATGTCTTCGGAACACGTGGCTCGTTTCCGTTCAGCGTTAACCAGTTCGGCACGACCTACGATGTGAACCGTCAGAACGGCCACGCGCGACATATGCGCGTGCTCGCGCGCGCTGAGTTCGGCCAGTGGCACTCGGCAACGGTCATTGTCCGCTCGGCGGACCGCGGCGTTCCCGGCGCTGTGGTGCAGGGGGCGATCGCCCAGGCACGGGCTCTGCTGCGGGATGAAGACCTGATGGCCGTGGGTCGATCAACGCTTTATTCGTCAGCCCGCGACAGGATCTGGATGACGGCATCTGCTCGATACCTTGATCAGCACTTCGTCGATCCCGATGCCACGATCGTCGGCACGCAGGGAATCAACGTCCGCTACCTCCAGCGTGATGCTACGGCCAGCGCGGTCTGGCAACGTCAGCATGAGGATCTGCAGACCACGCTGCGATTCGATGCCTCGCATGCCGACCTGCAGGGGGCGTCCATTGCCTCACGGTCCGGTGAACGTGTCGTGCGCCGTTCGGCCAGTATCTCGGGCGATGTTCAGGTGACGAACGTGCTCGAGACCGACATCGAACTGCGCGCCGCCATGCGAGCGGACGTGTTCTCAGACGTCGGCACGGCACTCTCGCCGCTGCTGGCTCTGCGCTACGGTATTGCGCCCGGACTGGCCTTCAAGGCCAGCTGGAGCCAGAGCTTTCGTCCGCCAACATTTAACGAACTGTACTATCTCAACTACGGGACGCGTGATCTGCGCCCAGAGCGCGCTTCGACCATCGATGCCGGCATTGTTGCCGAGCCATGGTCGTGGTGCAGCCTGGATCTAACGGCCTATACCGGTTCGATCCGAAACCTTATCGTGTCGGTGCCGGTAAGCCCCGTGATCACCAGCGCGCAGAATGTCGGCGCAGCCACCAGCCAGGGGGCGGAACTGGTCATCCGCTCCCGGGGGTTCGATGGACGGCTGCTTGCTCAGTGGTCCTATGCGTTGCAGTTTATGCGAGATGCAACAGGTCGTGCCGGACTCGATGGCAAGCTCACTGCCTATGCTGTGCCCGAACTTGCCTCGGCCCTTGCGCAGTGGGATGCAGGATCCTGGTTTGCCTCACTGCAATGGTCCTATACCGGTTTTCGATACGCAACCTCGGGCGAACCGTCCAAAATGATGCTCAGGCCTTTTGCACTTACGTCGCTACAGTCCGGCATCCGCATGAATGGCAGCAACGTACGGGGCAGTGTGATGCTTCAGTGCGATAACCTCTTCGATGTGTCGTACCAGGTTGTGCGGGGGTATCCGATGCCGGGCAGGGCAATTCGTGTGATCGTTAATTTTGACCTGCGATGACCAAGCGGAAACCACCTCTGGAACTGGATCATGAGACGCAACGCCTGCATGACGAGGCCTGCGCCCGCGGCGAGGATGCGTATGTCGATCCGGCAACGGGTTACCGGGTGATCACAGAGGTCGGACACCGGAATCGCGGCGACTGCTGCGGAAGCAAGTGCCGTCATTGTCCGTTCGACTGGTCGGCCGTTCCCGACGGACTGATCGGATGGATCATTCTGATCGTTCTGATGACGACAGGCGCTGCTGCTCAGTGGCAGCGTATGCCGCTTGATACGGTGCGATCGGCCACCTTCGGAAGCAGTCAGCGGTCGGGTCAGGGGGCCTCGTTCTTTCCGGCCAACGTGCTGGGCGGACCGTCTGCAATGGCCCGCGACAGCGTGCCGGCAACCGATCCGCGGGAGATCTGCTCCATCGGTCTTGGCGGCTCGATCACGCTCGGCCTGCGCCGAGCCGTGATCGTTGACGGACCTGGTGCAGATTTTACGGTGTTTGAAAATGCCTTCACCTACGGCAGGGGGCGGATCTATGCCGAGCCCGCTACGGTCGAGGTCAGTCAAGATGGTGTTTCGTGGACGATGTTCCCTCATGACTCCGTCCGATGCACAGGGCTGGCCGGCGTGACGCCCACGAGCGGCCATGATCCCTTCGACCCGGCGCGAAGCGGCGGCGATGCATTCGATCTGGCCGATGTCGGCATGGATTCCGTGCGGTGGGTACGCCTGACGGACGTCACGGCGCTGATCCTCAACAACCCATCAAGCCCCTTCTTTGATCCCACGCTTTCAGGCTTTGACCTCGACGTGGTCCTTACGCGTTATGCCGTGCCGGTTGCCTGGGAGCTCGACGCGCGACCGGTCGTTCTCTCGAGCATGGTCGAGGTTGCCATGCCCGTCGCATCAGTGGTGCAGATCATGGACGTCACCGGACGCGTCATCTCGACGACCAGCCAGCAGGCAGGCATCGTGCAGGTTGACATGTCATGGCTGCCAGGGGGCTGGTACTACGTCATCGTTGATGATGGTCGTGAGCGTATTCTGCTGCGGTACATGCGATCATGACCCGCCGAATGCACTGGCTATTGGCGGCTCTGCTGCTTGTTGTGCTGCTTGTCAGCAGTTGCCTGCCAACGCCGACGGATGTGCCGACGTCGCAGGGGCGCATCGACGTTCCCGGGATCTTTGTTCTGTGCGAGGGTCTGTGGCGTCAGGATAACTCAACACTCTGGTTCATTGCAGACGATGGAACGGTCGTACGTGACGTTGTGGGTGCGTCCAATCCGGGACTGCGTCTGGGTGATACGGGATCGGACGTCCACGTGCGCGGAGATAGCATCTGGGTGGTGGTCAGTACGTCGCGCTCGATCGAGCTGTTCGATCGTCGCAGCGGCCTGTGGCTGGCACGGTTGCGCTTTGATGACCTGCGCGAGCCCTACGCTATGGCCTTTGTGAACGACTCGGTGGCCGTCTGCACGTTTCTGAATGATGCGTCGATCGCCGAGTTCGATCCACGTCGCATGGCCGTGCGCGTTTCGCACGTCGCCGTTGGGCCTGCCCCCGAGGGGATTGCCGTCCTGTCCGGTCGGATCTACATTGCCAACAGCGGACTTGGCGATCTTCGTCGAAGCGAGCAGGGGGCTGGCACGGTCACCATTCTCTCGGCATCGGATCTGTCCACCGTCGATACGATCTCCGGGCTGCCGAACGTTCGCTCGGTCGTCGCCGACCCTCGCACGGGTCGCGTATGGTGCATCTACCGTCACCTGGTGTCGATGACCGACTCTCTTGGAGGCGTGGTTGCCTACGATGCCGCAACCGCGACCATCACGGAACACTACAGACTGCGTGCGCCGACAACGGCCTGCGTCGATCCACGCAGCGGCAGTCTGTATGTTCTGCATGCGGACGGTGTGAGCCGCATTGCCCGTGGCACGATGCAGTCCATCATTGACCGTCAGGGTGAGGATGCATGGTATGGTCTTTCGTGGGACGCCCGAACAGATCAGCTGCTTATCGCCAATGCGCGCAGCTATGTCACCGATGGCGAAGTGATGTTTGCCGACACATCAGGCAAGATCGTGCGTCGCGTTGCCGTTGGTGTCAATCCCGGACGCATGGTCGTGGCGGACTAAGCTGTAAGCCCCCTAACCAACGCGGTACCCTTCCTTGATCAGCAGGTCTTTGACGCGCTGCACGTGATCGCCCTGCATTTCGATCGTCTGGTCAACGATCTGTCCACCGGCACCAAGGGATTTTTTCAGAAGCGTCAGCAGGCGCTCCAATTCCTTTGGGTGCGACGAAAAGCCCCAGGCGATGGTGATGATTTTGCCACGACGCTTTTCGGTGCGCACACGCAGGCGCAGAACCTGTCCGTCATGGCCGACGCGCTTAGGCGCCGATGAGGCCTGTTCGGCCTTGCGCTCGGGCATGCCGAGCATTGATGCGAGATCTTCGAGTCCGGGCATGACGCAATATGCGTTTCGTCGTGCTCTTGGTGAAGCAGTGCCGAGTTGCGAGGTTTGCCCAATGCGCACCTGGCTCGTTATCCTCGCTCTTGTCATCGCTACGGTAGTGTATGCGATCATCGTCACAATCCATATGCTTCTGTGGCGCAATCCCGAGGTCTACTTCGCCTACGCTCGCAGCTGGTCTCGCTTGGTGCTTCGCTGGTCGGGCGTGAACGTCAACGTCAGCGGGGCCGAGCATCTGGTGCCGGGTGAGCGCTACGTCTATGCATCGAATCATGCGAGTATGTTCGACATTCCGGTGATCCTGGCCTGCGTTCCCGACAATGTGCGCATCATGTACAAGAAGGAACTCGAGCGCGTTCCGATCTTCGGGTGGAGTCTGGCCGTCTCGCCCTTCGTTGCCATCGATCGTGGCAAAAAACGTCAGGCCGCCGCGGTGCTCGACGAGGTTACGGCTACGCTGCGTAGCGGCTCGTCGGTACTGATCTTTCCCGAGGGCACGCGCAGCAGTGATGGCCGAGTGCAGGAGTTCCGACGAGGAGCCTTCACGCTCGCCGTAAAGAGCGAACGGCCGATCGTTCCGGTTGCACTCATCGGTACGGCCGCGATCCTGCCCAAGGGAACACGTCGGCTTGCCGGCGGTCGGGTGACGCTGAAGATCTTTCCGCCCGTTGCCGTGCCTGCCTCAGCAACACGTGAGCAGGAGAAGGGGCTTATGCTTCAGGTGCATGACATCATCGCCGGTGCCGTAGATTCGCAGTCATGACGATCGAAGAAATTCATGCTATCGCCTCTCTGGCGCGACTGCGATTCACCGATGAACAGGCAGCCGCCTTCGCGCGGGAGTTCACGGACATCGTGGCCTTTGTCAACGTGCTAACGTCGGTCGACCTTTCCAGCGTCGAACCAATGAGCTCGGTCAACGCCGAACCCAACGTCCTGCGCCAGGATGTGGTGGGCGAATCAGTGTCGACGGCTGAAGCACTACGCAACGCTCCG
This sequence comes from Bacteroidota bacterium, assembly GCA_003488525.1. Classification (GTDB taxonomy): domain Bacteria; phylum Bacteroidota; class Ignavibacteria; order Kapaibacteriales; family Kapaibacteriaceae; genus UBA10438. Next base: position 13,904 of record DNLG01000012.1, read on the forward strand.
AAGAAGAACGAAGCGTTCTTCAAGGTCCCGAAAGTTCTCGGATGATCGTCGGCGTCATCCCGGCACGATTTGCCGCGACCCGGTTGCCGGGCAAGCCCCTTGTCGATCTCGAGGGGCAAACAATGATCGAGCGTGTGTGGAGAGCGGCCGCCTCGTGCGAGCAGCTCGACCGCGTGCTGATCGCCACCGATGATGACAGAATAGCAGCCGAGGCAGCCCGTATCGGAGCGGAAGCCGTGATGACCGATCCGGAGTTGCCGAGCGGAACTGACCGTTGTTACGCAGCGGTGCTGTCGCTACGGAGTCGACCCGACATCGTGATCAACATCCAGGGGGATGAGCCGCTGCTTCAGCCGCAGGTGCTGACAGATCTGATCAGGGGGCTCGAGGCCACCACTGCCGATGTCACCACGCCGGTGTCACGCATCGTCAGTGCACATGATCTGACGGATCCGAACATCGTGAAGGTTGCTGCCAGTGCCGAAGGCCGGGCCCTTTACTTCTCCCGATCACCGATACCCCACATGCGCGGAGCATCGATTGATTCATGGCTCGAACGTGGTCCGTACTGGAAGCATATCGGTATCTACGCCTATCGAACCGCCGCCCTTGAACGGCATGTGTCGCTGCCTCCGACAACGCTTGAGCAATGGGAATCGCTCGAGCAGCTCAGGCTTCTGAGTGACGGCGCACGCTTTCAGTGCGTGGAAACATCGGCCCCGTTCATCAGCGTCGACACGCCAGAGGATGCCGACCGCGTGCGGGTATTCCTTCGCCAGCGCTAGAGCTCTGCAAGCAGCAAAGACGCGGCCGATACTGCACGCTCGACGCTGATCGAGAGCATGTCATCACCCGGCCCGCTTTCAAGCACGGCCGAACGGCCGGAGTATGGTCCCCACCGACGCGCACTCATGCTCGGTGTTGATGGATACAGACCCAGTACCGCGGTACCGAGTGAGGTTGCTACGTGCAGGACGCCTGTGGAGTTCGCCACCAGCAGATCGACGCCGGCGATCAGGTCGATCATGCCATCCAGATCGCATCGGCCGCACATGTCTACCGCGTCCGGACATTCCCTGATCACTGCCGAGCAGAGTTCGCGCTCCGTAGCGATGCCGGTGAGGATGATCTCGGCATTATGTCGATGTTGAAGTTCGCGGGCCAGCATTCCAAAGCGCTCGGCAGGCCAGTCCTTTGCAGAGCCACCCGACCCCGGATGAATGATAACGCGGGGTCTTGCGCGTTCGCTCACGGCTTCCTTGCGCCGGGTATGATGTGGACGTGGCGAGACGAGTTCCACAGCGGGCGTGCTGCCGCCGAAGGCGTGCATGATCATCCGCACGTTGTACTCGGCCTCGTGAAACTGCGCATCTGCACGATGTTCCCGAATGCGCCGGTTGTACAGGGGCGCATACCACCGATAGGCAGATCCGATGCGCACGGCAACACCGGCGCGCAGGGCTGCCCATGCCTCCGATGCCCGTGGCCGTGGGGCAAAGACCGCGTCCACCCCGTGACGGCGCAGGATCGTCTGCAGGCTGTCGGTCTGCGCATCGAGGTAGACCACTTCGTCGATGCACTCCAGGTGTCGCACAAGGGGCTCGACATACCGTGCTGCTATCAGAATCAGCCGCGCCGACGGGAAGAGCGACCTCAGCGCAGGAAACATCGGCAGTGTCAGGACCATGTCGCCCAGCCGGTCGGTGCGGATGACGGCTATCGTCTGCGGTATGAAACTCATTGCAGCGTCACATGAAAACGGGGCGGAGC
>DNLG01000057.1:0-285 GCA_003488525.1 Bacteroidota bacterium
GCTCACGCGCCTGCTGGCGCGCTCGTGGAGAATACATCTGGATGGTGCGCTACCAACCGCCCCCTGCATCGTTGTCATGTGGCACGGAGAGATGCTTCCGGTCCTTGCTACCTTCGGCCCACTGCACTCGATCGTCCTGGTCAGCCCAAGTCAGGACGGACGTATTCTGCAGCAACTGCTGCGCGACTGGGGACATACGATCGTGGAAGGTTCATCCTCGAGAGGGGGCAAGGAAGCTCTCGAACAGCTTGTGGCACTTGCTCCGGAGAACATCATCCTGATCAC
>DNLG01000057.1:442-7528 GCA_003488525.1 Bacteroidota bacterium
CCGGATGGACCGCGAGGTCCGGCCCACCGGGCAAAGCCGGGCGCAGTGATCGCAGCGCAGCGCAGTGGTGTACCGATCGTTCACGTTCGCATGCGTGCCACAGGTGTCTATACGTTCGCGCGCTCGTGGGATCGGTTTCAGCTACCTCTTCCCTTTGCGCGCATCACCCTGCACATGAGTCCGCCCGTCGTGCTCGACCCGCATGTTTCACAACAGGAAACCGAGGCCGAGATCCGGCGTATGGACGAGCGCCTGCACACGCTTGGAGCCATCACGTGCTAAGACTGCTGTCCGTACTCTACCGGTGGCTGGTGGCGCGCCGCAATGCACAGTTCGACCGTCACGAGCGACCCATTGTTCCGGTGGATAGGCCGGTGATCAGCGTCGGCAACATTAGTGCCGGCGGCACGGGAAAGACACCCGTGGTGCAGATGCTTGTTGGAATGCTGCGTCAGGCCGGACTTCGACCGGCCGTTGTTCTGCGCGGCTACCGACGTCGCTCTCGTGGCCTGGTCGTTGTGCATGATGGCCAGCAACTACGGGTCGACGTAGCCAGAGCGGGCGACGAGGCATTTCTGCACGCAAAGACTCTGGGCGTGCCCGTCGTGGTCAGCTCCGACAAGGTCGAGGCCGCAGCCCATGCAGCCGGCAACCTGCCGTGCGATGTGATCGTGGTCGACGATGGGTTTCAGCACCGCGCGCTGCACCGCGACGTGGACGTGGTGATCATCGACCCGGCAACTCTTTCGGGGTCGCTGCTTCCGGCCGGACGTCTCAGAGAGCCCCTTGCCGCGCTTAGCAGGGCCGACATCGTTCTCCTTGCCGACGGCGTCACGCCCGAGCAGGTGCGGCCGCTCATGAACTCGTCGGCACGGACGTTTGCCCTGCACCGCACCCTGCGCTGCACGGCCCCGACCAACGTCCCGGTTCTGGCCGTCAGCGGCATCGCGCGGGCAGAACGCTTCCACGATTCGCTTCGCGCGCTGGGATACACGATCGCCGGCACACTGGTCTTTGCCGACCATCACCGGTACACGGCATTCAATGTGCGGACCATTGCCACGGCCGCGCGCAAGCACCATGCGCAGATCATCACCACGTCGAAAGACCACGTGAAGCTTGCGCCGCTTATCGACGATGCCTCGCTGCTGGCGCAGATCTTTGTGCTTGAACTAGAGGCGCACGTTGATACGTCTGCGCCGTTTCTTTCCGAACTCCTTCGCAGGATCAATCCGTGAAAATCGCCATCTCCCGAGCCAGTGGAAGTCCATCCTATGAACGCTATGCCCCCTGGCTGCAGGCGGCCGATGCCGGCGTTGAGATCATCGATATGCACTCTTGCACCCCCGAGCAAGCCGCCGAGCAGCTTGCCCTGTGCGACGGGCTGGTGCTGAGCGGTGGACCTGATGTAGACCCTTCCCGTTACGATGCAGAGCACCGCCGCGGGCTGTGCCTGTCGATCGATGCCGACCGTGATGCCCGCGAAATGGCACTCATCGAGGCAGCCAGAGACCTCAAGATGCCCGTCCTGGGGATCTGTCGCGGTGCTCAGATCCTGAACGTTGCCTACGGAGGAACGCTCTTCGCCGATCTTCCCACCGAGCGCCCGTCAACCACCGAGCATCGGCAGATCGACGCTGTCGATGCCGAGCACGCGGTATCGGTTGAACCGGGCTCGATCCTGCGCCGCATCTCACGCGCCATGGACGGAACCGTGAACTCGGCACACCATCAGGGCGTGGAGCACCTTGCGCCACTCTTCACCCCGTCGGTCGTGGGCGACGATGGACTGATTGAAGCGTTTGAATGGGGCGACGCGGCTCTCGGCGGCAAGCCGTTTCTGCTTGCCGTACAGTGGCATCCCGAGCGGATGGAGTACTCCAACCCGTTCTCGCTTCCGATTGCCGAGCACTTCATTCATGAGGCTCATGCCTATCGTCTGCTGGTGAAGCCACGGCCGTAGCCAGATCAGCGCGCGTAAGGTGCGCGCGTAGCACCAGGCGAAGTCCGATGTCCGTCTGACTGCCCTCGGCGCGCAGCGCCTGCTGTACGAAGGCCTGTGCGGCGGTGGTAACGTGTGTCCCGAGTTTCCACTCAAGGCCAAGCGACACCCGTCGGCCAAAACCAAGCCCCCTGACCATGCTCTGAAGGCCGACCGAGGCGTACTCGACGGTCGTTATGGCCGCATCCGTCACCTCCGAAGCGAACACCGACGCACGGGCACGCAGCGCTGTCAGGGGGCCTGCGTACCACCGCAGATCGATCCAGCCAATGCTCCCGGATAGCCACTGGCCGTCAGCAAAACGCACGAACCGCACGTCAGCACTGGCCCGCACCTGCAACGACGGACTGATGTGGCGGTGAAGTCTGAGTCGGGCCGACCACGTTCGGCGCCGCTCCTGACGGCGCTGCACGCTCGAGACGCCATCCTCATCATGACGATGCCAAAGGCGCCAGTCGGCGTGCAGGCGCTGCGTCACGCGCTGCTCAAGGTCGGCGATGATCTCGAACCCTGTCGATGCCATGGGCATCAGCCGCGTGCGCCACGGACGTCCAAACAGTGCCGCCGAACAGCGGAAGGTCGCCATGCCTCTTGTCGTCGAACGAAGGCGCAGCATCAGGCCCCATGAATTGCTGGCACGCTCTGCCGTGGCAACGATGCTCCCCAGAGGAAGGTCGCACTCGGCATCAGCGTACCACAGCGAGATCGAAGCCGAGGACGTTGCACGCATGGTGCTGACAATGGCCTGGGCGGCCGCGCGGTAGCGACCATCAAGAGCGATCTCCGCGCCGATATCGAAAGGGGCGAGCGTGCGCCGGTAGGTCAGCCCGGCAGCTCTGGATGGCGCGCCCTCTGACTCGCTTGCAAAGAGCGTGGCCGTTACCGTGCCACCGAGGAGGTTGCCCTCAAGCCATCCGGCCATTAGTCTCTGCGTGGTCGACGCGATACTTCCGCCCAGCAGATGCAGCCTCGTCGACGTGTCGAGCCGTACCGACAGCGCGGCGCCGCGCACGCCCCCTGCCCCTCCGCGCATGGACGGCGAGACCGCGCGGACTGGTGCCAGGCGTGAGCGGCCAAAGCCCCGCGCCGAAGAGACGATGCTGCCCAGTCCCGACTCGGCAGCCAGCTGTCCAAGGCCCACCGTCCAGCTGCTGCCATGAGCAAGCACCCACCAGAGCGGATCCGAGCCCGAGGCGGGCGTGCGAACAACGCCAACGCGAAACGACGGATGGTCCATGAGCGCGCGCACGCTTGTAACGTCCGATGCGCCGGTGCTGCGCAGTATCAGCGACGTTTCGGGAACGGCGTCAAGCAGCAGATCATCCATCCATGACACTTCCTCCGGCATGTGCAGCGTGTCAGGATCGATCTCCTGCGCCGGCAGGACTGCGGCAAGCGTCAGAAGCGTGATGATCACGGATGTTCGCCACCCTACCATGGCACAGCAAAGGCAAGCGTCAGCGTTGTGCACAGGCCAAGGGGAAACACACTGCGCACATCAATGAGCAGGTGCGTGACGGGCGAGATCTTCATGCGCAGGGCGCAGTCGATCGATACCGGATCTGAGCACAGTCCGGCACGAACGTCCGCACCGGCGGTCAGCCTTGCCCGTCCGGCGATGCGAATCGCCACAGGCCGGTTCCACGGCATCCGCAGCTCGGCCGTGACGGCGTGCGAGTCGAGGTCGGCAGCCAGCCCCAGGCGAACGGTCGGACCGCGCACGGCGCCCATTTCGATCATGGCATCAATGCCGGCCGCTACCGTCCACTCGGCCATCGTCATGCCGGCATGCACATCAATGCGTGCCGCGATCACATCATCAAAGTTGCGTATCGACATCCACTCCACACACGAGGCAAGCCCCATCACATAGCCCTCGGCAGGAACCCAGCGCAGCCGTGCCGACGGAGCCACGTGCATGAGCGCCGCACTGCCGCGCGCCTCCAGTGCCAGGGCCAGGGACGCTGAGCGCCATGGGGCAACCAGACGTGCCTGTGACAGACCCTCGAGCGAGAACGGGCGAGGCGCGGCGACGAATTCGACTGCATCGCCGAGTTCGGCAAGGGGACTCGAAAGCGCCTCGGATTCGCTCAGTACGTCCCGACCCGTCACGCTGCCCCCAAAGGGTGGCTGCGCTCGGCATGGCAGACACACGATGAATGCCCACGCCCACGTCATGAGCATGGTGCGTAGATTCGTCCGAGTGTACCTCTGGAGATCAAACACGATGACGTCCCTTCTGCGATCATTTACCCTCTTCGTGTCAGTTCTGATGCTTGGCGTGACATTGCACGGTCAGGAGATCCGCGCATCGGTCAGCGTTGACATGCAGCCGCTGAGTCTTGATCAGCGTCAGGACCTGATGAACATGGCCCGCGATGTCGAAGCGTACATCAACAACAACCGGTATCTCGACCGAGACTGGGATGGTGAGAAGGTGCCGGTGGACATTACCATCTACGTCAGCGGTCGCAATGGCAACCGGCTCAGTGCGCGCCTGGCGGTGGTGAGCAAGCGCATCATTAACGGCGATGCGTCTACCGGCTCGGGACTTCTGCGCATCTTCGACCAGGAATGGTCGTTCGAATGGTCGCTCAATCCCACGCTGGTGTATCAGCCCCTTCGCTATGATGACTTTGCCAGCGTGATCGACTTTTACATGCTGCTGGCCATCGGACTGGACATGGACACCTACGACGACCTCGGCGGTGATGCTGCCTACAAGGTGGCACAGCAGATCGCGCAGAGCGGCAATGCGCGCGGAGTCAGCTCGTTCAGCTCGATGTTCCAACCCGGCGAGATCTCCCGCATGTCCCTCGTGTCGGAACTCATGGACATGCGCTACCAGGGCATGCGCCGGCTGATCTACGATTACCACGATGCCCTTGATACGCACGCCACGGACAAGCTGGCGGGCCTCGCCGCTCTTGAGGCTGTGATCCGTGACTTTGCCGAGTTCAAACGCAAGAAACTCTCGAACCGCAGCGTACTCATGCAGACGTTCTTCGACGCGAAGCAGCTCGAGATCGCGGGCCTGTTCCGCGGCAATAAGAACTCATCCGTTTGGGCTGACCTGCGCTATCTCGATCCGGGCAACACGCAACAGTACGAGGCCGCCCGCGAAGGTCGCTAAGCATGTCCGAGGTTCAGCGCCGACACGAATCATTCATGCGTCAGGCCCTCGAGCTGGCTGCCGAAGCTGCAGCTGAGGGTGATGTGCCCGTTGGCTGTGTGATCGTTCACAACGACGAAGTGATCGGACGCGGCAGCAACGAGATTCAGCGAAGGGCCGACCCGACGCGGCATGCCGAGATCGTGGCCATTGAAGAGGCCGTGCGCGTGCGCGGCGAGAAATTCCTCGCCGACTGCACCCTGTACGTTACACTGGAGCCATGCGCAATGTGCGCCGGAGCCATCGTGCTGGCGCGCATTCCGACGGTGGTCTATGGTGCGGCCGATCCGAAGACCGGTGCATGCCGTAGCGTATTCGAACTTGTCGACGATCCGCGCCTGAACCACAAGGCCGTCATTCGCACCGGCATCCTCGAGCAGGAATGCTCAACGGTGCTGTCCGACTTCTTTGCCGCACAGCGTAGTGCGCCTTCACCGGCATGGCCCCATGTCAGCGATATGCCGTCGACGCCCGGAGGTATACTCTGGCTTGTTCCAACACCGATCGGCAACCTCGAGGATATGACGCTGCGCTCGGTCAAGACCCTGCGCGAGGCCGATGTGATCGTCTGCGAGGATACACGCAATGCCGGCCCCCTTCTCAAGCGGTATGACGTGCCCCGAAAGCCGCTGCTGAGTTACCACGAACACAACGAACGGGAGCGTGCGCAGGAGATCGTTCAGCGCGTGCGCGGTGGACAGAAGGTAGCTCTCATCAGCGATGCCGGTATGCCGGGTATCAGCGATCCCGGATACAGGGCCGTGCGGGCGTGCGTCGAGTCGGGGTTGACAGTCTGCGCGCTTCCCGGACCTTCGGCCGGTGTGACCGCCGTGGCGGCCTCGGGTCTGCCCACGGACCGCGTGCTCTTTGCCGGCTTCCTGCCCCAGAAGAAGGGTCGCACGGCAGCTCTGGCAGAACTTACCTCGACCCCTGCAACGATCGTGCTGTATGAGTCGCCACATCGCCTCCTGACGCTGCTGGAGGAGATCGTGGCCGTTGCCGGACCCGACCGGCCCGTTGTACTGGCCCGGGAGATCAGCAAGCGCTTTGAGGAATATGTACGGGGCTCGGCACGGAACGTGCATGATGTATGTTCGCAGCGGGGCTCGATCAAGGGCGAATGCGTTGTGATGATCGGCCCGTCATCGGAATCGGGAGAGTGATCGTGTTTGTTTCGTTCGAAGGCATCGACGGTAGCGGTAAGAGCACACAGCTGAACCTGTTACGGGAATGGTTCGAGGCCCGGGGCCACAGCGTAATGGTCATCCGTGAGCCCGGTGCCACACTTCTGTCCGAGTCGATCCGGGAGATCCTGCTGAGCACCAAGCAGTCGATCACCCCCACCGCCGAGCTGCTGCTCTTCAGCGCAGCGCGCACGCAGCTGGTCGAAAAGGTCATCCAACCGGCACGTACCACCAACACCGTGATTCTGTGCGACCGGTATGTGGATAGTACAACGGCGTATCAGGGCTATGGCAGGGGGCTTGATCTTGAACGCGTTCAGGCGATCAATGCCATTGCCACACGGGGCGTTATGCCCGACCTTACCTTCTTCATCGACGTGCGCTATGAACAGGCGCAGCAGCGCATGCAGTTTGCCGAAGGAGGGGGCGAACCCGACCGCATGGAGCGGGCGGGCGGGGATTTTTTTAATAGAGTCCGCGACGGATATCTATCGATTGCCGCAACCGAGCCGAAACGTTTCGTCGTGATCGACGGTTATCGAGAACGTGACGCCATCCACCACGACCTTGTGTCAGAGGTAGAGCGGCGTCTCACAACCCCGTAACAGTACGATAACCGCTTGGCGGCTTTCCGTATCTTAGGGGCCAGTTTTTTCACCACGTGAACAATCCCCAGGGATACCCATGTCACGCTCTCGTTTCCGCCTCGGAACCCTCCTGGCAGCGCT
>DNLG01000057.1:7762-12214 GCA_003488525.1 Bacteroidota bacterium
AATGGCAAGGATGCCACCGTGCAGACGACGGCCAACCTTCAGAAAACGGCGCTTTCACACGCTACGGCCAGGGCGATCTTTGAAGCGCAGCCTCAGAGCGTTGAACTGTCGAACTTTCCGATCCCCGGAACCAACGGCGTGACCCTGAACCTGCAGCGCACACGTCCGGTTGTTGACGCTAACTCAGAGATCTACACGCATACGAAGAATGGCAAAGTGCCGGTGAAGGTTCGACCCGTTGTCTCTTACAAGGGCACCGTGAACGGCAACACCGAGTCGTTTGTCACGCTTCACTACAGCGAAGGCAACATCACGGGATTTGTCCAGGAGCACGACGGCCACCGAATCATGATCGGTCGCGATTACTCGCTGGCCCGCTCTCAGTCGGCCACGCCACACATGATCGGCACCGAGTCGGCGATCTTCGGCGTCGACCCGCTGAGCCGCTTCATGTGCGGAAATGAGAACCTACCGATCGATGACGATGCGATGCGCCGCAAGATGGCCATGCCGATCGACCGCAAGAGCGACGAGGCTGTTCAGGCCGAAGACCTCCGCGAATTCAAGATGGCCGTTGTGCTGCGCGAAGACATCGACAGTGTGATGAAGCGCCGTGGCGACACGGACGAGGAGATCGTTCAGTACTTCATCAAGATCATCGCCTCGATGGCCCAGGTCTACGAGCAGGAGCTGAACTCCTACCTCTACATGGCCTACTTTGAAAAGTTCACACTTGACGAGCCATCAGGCTACGTTTACGATGGACGTGAACCGGGCAATCTTCTGGAAGAGTTCTCCAGCGATTGGTCGCGTCGAATGAACAACGTCGACCGTACGATTGCGCACCTCTACGCCCTGATTCGTCCTGTCGGCGGCGGATTCGTTGGGGGTATTGCCTATCTCGATCAGCTCTGCAACAAGAAGAACAGGGGCGGCTACGGGGTTAGCACGGTCTATCTCAATGCCAACACTATTCCCGGTGATCCGAACCGAAACAATGCCTTTGTCTGGGACGTCTTTGTTGCCGCGCACGAGATGGGTCACAACATCGGTGCTCCGCACACGCACAATTGTTACTGGAGCCCGCCGATCGATACCTGCCAGTTGAATTTCAACATCGACCGCACCGACGGGTGCTTTGCCGACCCGAGCCTGCGCCGCGTGATCCCGGGCACGATCATGAGTTACTGTCACCTGGTCAATGGCGACCGTACGCCGCTGACCTTCGGGCCACGCGCCGCTGAGCGTATGCGCGGCTGGATCAAGGCAGCGCCGTGTGTGCCCCTTATCACAAGACCGCTGGTGCAGCTGACCGAGCCCCGTGGCACGGATTCCTACCAGCCGGGCGAAAAGATGACCATCCGCTGGAAGTCTGCCCGTGTATCGAACGTCAACCTCCTGTGGGGTCCGGCCGAGAGCGGCCCCTGGACATCGATCGCCAATGGTTTGAATGCCGATGATGAATTGTACACGTGGACGGTGCCGGCAACGGTTGCATCGGAGTTCTGGGTCCGCATCGAAGATGCCGCTGACGCGAACGTCAATGACACCTCGCTGGCGAAGTACCGTCTTGCCGTGCCTGTCGTGCTGGATGCACCGAAGGGTGGCGAGCGGCTCGGTGCCGGTTCGACATTCCAGATCCGCTGGACGCGCGGACAGGGAGTGACCAACGTCAAGCTCGAGTTTGCCTCTGACGGCGAGAATTTCGAGACCATCAACGCTTCACTTAACGCTGCAGCCTTCAACTGGACAGTCCCGACTACGGCCACCACGAAAGCACGCATCCGCGTAACGGCGCTGAGTTCTCCGTCGACGCCGGCCACAAGTGGTGAGTTTTCGATCGGCACGACACGTTTCGTGCTCGACATTCCGGAAGAGAACGCCAAGCTTTGCCGCAATCAGCCAAATCAGTACCGGTGGACGCATGACTTCCTCGACGCGGTTCGCATTCAGTACTCCACGGACAACGGTGCTAACTGGCGCACGGCTACTCAGCAGGCAACGATCACCCTGTCGCAGTGGCAGATCTTCAGCACGAACGTCAACATGCGCAATGTGCCGGTCGGCTCGAAGGTGCGCCTGCGCGTTATCGACGCCGTCAGCGAAGCCGTTCTTGCAACCCGCGACAATCTCACGATCGATACGTGCGACAGCATCGTCTCGGTCGATGAGAATGAGCCGCAGCAAGCCCCTTTCAGCATCACCTCGCTACATCCGAATCCGGCCAGCACAGCCGTCACCTGCACCATCCAGTCTGACATCGATACGAGAGCAACGTTCCTTCTGGTTGGCACGGATGGCAGTGAGTTCGTTGTTGGACGTCAGGAAGGCCTGCGCACCGGAAGTCAATCCATCGAGCTGCCCCTGACGGGTCTTGCTGCCGGGGCATACCAGCTTGTTGTCCGGCAGGGCACCATGCAGGTCTCTGCTCCGCTCATGATCACACGCTGATCGGAGACGCAGCCGTGAGTCTCTTCAACTCGCTCGTCGTCGCCACCCTTCCGATCATTCCGAAGAAAATCGTCAAGTCGGTTGCCCAGCGCTACATCGCCGGAGATACTCTGGCCGATGCCGTGCGTGTGACGCAGCAGCTGATGGCAAAGGGCGCATGCTCGACGATCGACGTTCTCGGTGAGTTCGTCTCATCGCGCGAGCGGGCCGTTACCGAGACAGCTTCCCAGGGGGCTGTCCTGGATGCCATCCGCGACAACGGTCTGAACTCCTATCTGAGCGTAAAGCTTACGTCGCTCGGTCTGGACATCGACCGTGACTTTGCCTATGCCAATCTGCGTGGTCTTGTTGAACGCGCCGCCTCGTTCGGTCTCTTTGTCCGAATGGACATGGAGAACACGCCCTACACGGATGTGACTCTGGACTTCTACCGCCAGCTGCGTCGTGACGGGTTCGACAATGTCGGCGTGGTCATTCAGGCCTACCTTCACAGGTCGGAAGCCGATATCCGAGGACTGCTCGACTACGCCCCGTCGGTACGCCTGTGCAAGGGGATATACGTCGAGGATGCCTCCGTTGCGATCAAGGATCCGGAGGGCATTCGCCATAACTATCGCTCCCTGCTGGGTCTGCTGCTATCGAGCGACGCCCGCGTGCATATCGCAACACACGACGAAGCCCTGATCGTCGACGCCGAACGTCAGGTTGCCATGCAACGGCCCACGGGCAACAACGTTGAGTTCCAGATGCTGCTGGGCGTTCGGGAGGACCGACGTGACACGCTGATCCGCAACGGACATCGGGTGCGGATCTATGTGCCGTTCGGAGATGACTGGTATGGATACTCCACGCGCCGACTGAAAGAGAACCCACAGGTGGCTGGGTATGTGGCAAAGGCCGTTCTGACCGGACGATGAAGTTCCTCCGCGGTCATCTGTGTCTACTTACACTGCTGGCCCCCTGCCTGCTGATCCTCACGTCGTGCCAGTCTTCGCGGGTTGCCTACGCCGATCAGGTGGTCGTTGGCACATTCAACATCGAATGGCTCGGCGATGGTCTCGAGGACATGAAGCCGCGAACCGACGAGGATTGCCGGCGTATCGCCGACGTGATCGACCGCAGCGGAGCCGACGTCCTGGGCGTGCAGGAGATAGAGAATCTCGCCTCGCTCAAGCGCGTGCTGACCTTCCTACCGGATCATGATGGATTCGTGACCGAACTCGACATCAAGCAGAACGTTGGCGTGATCTTCCGCAAGGGACTTGAGGTGAAGCTGCTTGGCACCTACACTCCGCTGACGCTGGACATTCCGAGAATGCGCGCCGGACTGGTCGTCTCCTGCAGGAAAGGGGCTTTTGACTGGATCATGATGATCGTGCACCTGAAAAGCACGTCGAGGGCCGACAGTACCGACGAGCTGCGTGACGAGTCACGCCGCATCCGCAGCAAGCAGGCGGCAATACTCCGGTCGTGGGCCGACAGCGTTGTCAAGACAACCCAGGAGAACGACGTCATGATCGTTGGCGACCTGAATGACTTCACGGGCAGACGCGAAAACGCTACGCTCACGCCACTGCTTGGTAGCCGGGAGATGACCTTTCTGACGGGTACGCTGAAGTCGTGCCGCAACCCAAACTGGTATGTTATTGACCACGTTCTTGCGTCACGTTCAGCGATGAACCGGCTGGTTGTCGGCAGTGAACGTGTGGATGATATGCGCTCGTATCTGGATGACCGCCAGGCCGCGCGCGTTAGCGACCACTGCCCTGTGACGGTCCGGTTTTCGACGCTTGAACCGGATAACGATTAGCCCCCTGCCGATCAGGCGAACACGGTGACCTTGTTGCCGGTGCGCATACTCACTTCCAGTGCGGCATTGGCATGGGCGATAAGATCGTCCCACGTGTCTCTCGGCTCTGCCTGCGCAAGGCCGATCGACGTTGTAAAGGAGAGCCGCTTTGCGTTGATCTCCACCGGCGTCGAGGCCACCTCACGTCGCAT
>DNLG01000057.1:12479-15799 GCA_003488525.1 Bacteroidota bacterium
TGCAGAAGAGCATGCTTACGCTGATCGGCGCTGGCACGCGAAGGGTCGAGATGCAGCATGCACACCGTGAGCGGAATGTTGTAATCGACCGCACGGGCAAACTCTTCGCGAATGCGCATCTCAAAGCCCTGGGCATTGAGTACACCCGTCGAATGATCCAGAAGTGCGGCACCGCGGAGCGTCTCGATCTGATGCTGCTGCTCAAAGTACGTAGCCGCATACTCCGAGAGGGCTTCGGCCAGGGCAATGTCCTGAGACGACAGTGATGCCTCGAGGTTCTCCAGATAGAGACTTCCGAAACACTCCTTTGCCGTGCGTAGCGGCACGGCAACGAACTGTCCAAACTCCAACGGAGGCTCGTCTCGGAACACGCGCGTTGTAGCATGCTCCTGCGTGCGGATCACACTCGCGGCCGTGGTGATACACGAGCCAACAGCCGAATCGCCAACATTGACCATCGTGCCGACATTCCCGCGGTAGTCGTCATCCATCGCCGATCGGGCATCGGTCAGCGTCCACGCACGACGCGCGGCATCGAAACTCACAAGGCCGATGCGGCTAACGTCCATGCGCTGAATGATGACCGAGAACAGCGCGCGTGCAACATTCTGCACCGACAGAGCCGCCCCGTCGATCGACTGTCGAAGTTCCTCGATCGCTTCAAGCGTCGACGATGCCTGAAGCAGATCATACTTCGTGGTGTAGGCCGAAACAAGTCCCGAGATCAGCTTCGTGAACTGACCGAAGAAACCGACCGTGATATCAGAGTACGCATCCTCGAGCAACGAGTCGGCACAGAGGATTCCAACGACGTTGCCACCGTAATAGACCGGTACGCCGATGAATGACACCGTTCCGGCCGAGCGGGCATAGTATGGAAGCAGTTCCGTCTCGGCGCTCGCGCTGATCTGCGTGATGATCTCGGGTCGACCGTCGCGGGCGATCTGACTCAGCGCATCCATGGCCATCGGAAGCTTCCGCTCGGTTGTGAACTCGGCTTCGGCCTCGGTGATCTTGGCCTCGACCACCAGCTCCTGTCTTTCGCTGTTCACCCACAGGAACGCCGCCGTGCGGGCGTTGGTGGCCGAACGGATCACCATGAGAACACGGTTGAGCAGGTAATCAAACTCCCGTCGGGGCTCTTGAGAGGTAAGGTCCTCATCGGTCTGCTCATTCACAAACGTCGAAAGCGACACCGTCGGTGACCGGCGTGACGTCTCGCGCACCGGCGCCGGGGCTTCCGGCTCGGGCACGAACGCTTCGACATCGACCTGTGCGGAGATGGCCTCCCATGCGGCTTGCTCTTCCAGAGCATCGATCACCTCCTGATCGATATCCGGCGCTGCCTCTTGAGTACCTTCATCAGCTGCCGTTTCGGCAGGGGGCTCGTAGGCATCACCGTCGTGCGACTCATCCTCGGCCGATGCCGACGTCGATACGGCAGGATCGTTGGTCGGCTCATCTGCAGCTGCCGGCGTAACCTCAGACGTTACGTCATCGGCACGTTCCGGCGTCGGCTCCGGAAGCGGATCGGCAGCACGTGGAGTGCGTATTGGACGGATGATGACGTCGTCTGACAGTTGGATCTCGTCGGCTTCACCGGCGGCAAACGGATCAGCATCGTTCAACGGAGCAGCCATACGCCGCTGCGTGAGCTCATCGATCTGTGCCTGACGGGCTGCCTGACGCACATGGCTGACCAGCGTTGGTATGCTAGACCCGGTGGAAGAACTCTTACGCGTACCGATAATCCGCACACTGGAGTCCGTATCGGCGATCAGCTCCATACCCGGAACGATGGTTTCTTCTTCGGCAGGCTGCTGCGGTCGGGCAAGGCTCTCTTCGAACAGCGATGTCTGATTTTCATCAAAGAACGGCTGCTCTTCAGTTTCGGCCTGTCCGAAGGTGCGTCGGTACTCATCAGAATCGAAGGTCTGCGTGCGCTTCTTCGCGTCCTGTACTGTGCGCGACATAATATCGGGCGTGGACGAGGGACGCACCGGTGTGATGATCTGCAGATCGGTCAACCGCGGCGAGACCATCATGAACAGTGCCACACCGCCGAGGATCGCAATACAGATGCCAATAAGCCGCACCGAGACATTATCGCCCGGTGCAACCACAGCAATCACCAGGCCGACGCCAATGGCCATGAAGGCGATGGAGTCGCTTGGCTGAAAGACCTTTCGAAGTTCTGCTTTCTTCCTGGCCATACCTGTTCAGCGTAGCAGTTCGATCGTCGTGATCGATGATTGTGATTGTGAAAGCTCCTGACGCTGTCCTCCCGGCGCACGCACCAGTGCGGTCATCGACATGGAGATGGCATTGCGCTTGGCAAGCGTGATACCTCGATCAACATCAATAACGGACTTCGACGAACCGGTGATCGACGAGGCCGTCACCGCGATGCTCATCGGGGCGCCTGGCGGCAGTGGACGAAGCTTTACAGCGCCCGCGACCGTTGCCGCGATCACGCCAATGCGCTGCCCCCTAACCTCATAAACATCACCAAGAGCGTAGGAGGCCTTTGTTGCGACGGTGAAGATCTCGCTCAGGGGGCTGACCTGTTCGTTCACCCATGACGCGTTCGAGTCGAGTCCCTGCTCGGGATACGGAACAAACTCCTGCAGCATGAACGCTGCGTAGACACCGGTCTTGACCTGTGCCGTAAGCTGCTCCGTCATCTGCGGTGAAAGGGGCTGTCCAGCCAGTGCCGAGATCTTCTTGACGATCGGCGTAACGTCGCCCACCTGCTCGACACGTCCGTTGGTAGACATATACACGACCACATCCTCGCCGATGATCGAGGCGAACTGCGGAAACCGTTTGCGGTTGGCCTCGGACGTATCAGCGGAGCGATACGACTGCTCCATGAGCGTGACGCCCGCACGGGTATTCTTTACCGATCCGGTTACTGCGATCGAGTCGAACCGGACGACGGTCTCAAACGAACCGTCGGAGCGGACCGCCCTGACGGTGCGGGTATACCAGTGCGTGGATGACGAGTAGGTGCGCGCCGTGTCCGGTCCGCCCTCCGAAACCTGCTCAATGCGGTAATGGAAAACCTCGCCGGCTCGCCAGCGAAGGGTGAACGAGCGAACATTGGCCGAGACGCCGGGCGACTTCGTAGCTCCGGAGGTATCAGCTGCGACGACCTGCGACTGGGCAACCTTCTGTGGATCGCCAGCATCCTGCTGGCACGACGTGAACGTCAGCCACAGACCGACAGTCACGACCACGCCCGCAAGACGCCTCACCACTGATACTGTCGGACGAGCTTCCACGACTGCGTGGAGTTGATGTTTTGTGTGAAGATCTCT
>DNLG01000057.1:16112-17661 GCA_003488525.1 Bacteroidota bacterium
GGGATTTCGAATACGTGCAGCGGCCAGCGCGTGCGAGCCGGAAGCGTATCTGACGTCGCTATCGTGAACACGCCACCATCGTAGGACTTGAAGGTCGACCGCGCCTTGCCCTCATACACCACGCCATCGACGCGAAGACGCATGTTGTGGATCCATGAAGAATCGAAGGCCTTCTTGGTACCAGGTACGATCTGCTTCTGGACGTCACCAAGGTGCATAAGGTTCTCGTCCGAGAGCGACTGCAGCCAAATGGTGGAGATGAGCGTATCGAGATCACCGACATTTGTCTGGATGTACTCGCGCCAGAAATCTATCTGATCGCCGGCAACCTTCGTCACCTCGCCATATGGCGAATACGTTAGCTCGTACGAGCGATTAAGCACGCCCACGTAGTTATTGAGGTCCGGAAACGCCTTCGGAGCAAGATCCTTCTGCGAGTCATAGTCGACCACCGATGGCCCGGTGACGAATTTGTACACCACCGAATCGGCCGTAACGACCACGCGGGAGACATTGTCCATCGATTCGACACATCGGACCGTGACGTATGTCAGCACTTCACGCTGATAAGAGCGGACCGACGAGTCGCTATGCAAACGCTGAACAGACGTCTTCTCTGTGACCTCGTAACTCTGAGCAATGCCAGAACGATACGAGGCCTGAAGACGAAACTCCCTGACAGGAGGGGGCGCAGCTGACGAAGTTTTCTGCGCAGTCGCTGTCGGTGTGACCATCATGCCAATGCACATGACAAGCACGGCCCCGCAGAGCATCATTCTAAGTACAACCATGGCGTGAATCTACGGCAAATCGTTCATAAACAGCACGGGGGCGGAACACGTCCACCCCCTGTGAAATGCAGTCTTCTGACGAGCCACGCAAACGCTGCGTGTAGGCCGTTAGGCGTTGTTGATCAGCTCGCTCTCGGCAAAGAAGAATCCAACCTCAATGCGGCCGTTTTCAATACTGTCCGAGCCGTGAACGGCGTTCTCGCCCTTGCTGGTCGCATAGGCCTTGCGGATCGTGCCTTCGGCGGCTTCGGCAGGATCGGTCGAGCCGATCAGCGTTCGCCAGTCAGCCACGGCGTTTTCCTTCTCGAGAGCGATCGGCACGATAGCGCCGCTGGACATGAAGTTCACGAGCTCACCATAGAATGGGCGCTCCTTGTGAACCGCATAGAACTCGCCCGCAACAGCTGGCGTGATCCGCGTGAGCTTCATTCCAAGGATCCGGAATCCGGCGGCCTGGATCATAGCAACAATGTTGCCGATATTCTGGTTGCGGACTGCGTCCGGCTTGATAATACAGAGCGTGCGTTCCATGGGTGGGTTTGAGGTTTGAGGTGTGGGGTTTGAGGTGTGAGGTGTGGGGTTTAAGGTTCTATCTGTCTCGTCATCCGTCATCCGTCATCCGACATCCGTCATCCGACAACCGTCAACTAACACACCTAAACGAACAACAGAGAAACAAAGACGCAAAACCAAATAAGATAAACCTTCAAACTGAAACAAAGAAAAAAATCGAGTGAGAAAAAAGAAGAATGATAGGA
>DNLG01000006.1:0-5437 GCA_003488525.1 Bacteroidota bacterium
GATGTTTTCAGCCGAACATATAGCCAGAGATCATGCACTTGTGAGGGCCGTGCACGAGGCCTTCATGCCGATCGATGATGAGACGTTTCAGGCGATCGTAGATCACATGACGTATACGGAAGTGGCCAAGGGGCAGGAGTTTATCTCGCAGGGCGGACCCAACGACCGATTAGGTGTGATGGTAGATGGACTGATGCGAGGCGTCGAGTTCATCGACGGTGATGACCATACACAGATGTTCTTTGATAGTCCCTGCTTTGTGACCGAATACGTCGGTTTTCTCCGAAGGAAACCGGCTTGCTTTAGCATCGTAGCTCTCGAAGACAGCCGGCTGTATGTTCTGACATATGACGATCTGCAGAAGTTGTACTCCATGTCGAAGACCGGAGAACGTCTCGGACGTATGATCGCCGAGGGCGTTATTGCATCGGTCGTTGAGGAAGTACGTTCTTTTCGTTTTGACTCAGCCACGGAACGCTACGAGGAGCTTGTAGCTAGATTCCCTCGAATCGTACAGCGCGTTCCGCAGTATATGGTCGCGTCATACCTGGGCGTAACGCCCGAGTCACTCTCGCGAATTCGTGCCAAGCTTTCCAGAAGCTAGGTGCTCGAGCAGTCGCAACACCGCCGATTGATGTAGGATAAGAAGTGAGTGCATTGACCTAGGTCAATGATGCAGACCCATGCCTCGTGTCAAATTGCGCCCGCAAATCACGATCGCATCACGACTACTGTCCATCACTCATGCACAAGCTGAACTCCGGCGGGCTGAAAGCTGTCCGCTATTTGTTGATCTTCGCTCTGACGGCATGTGTGATTACGGCTGGCCCTGCTTCTGCTGACCGGAGGGCTGATCCAACGCGTGGAACGATATCGGGGTTTGTCGAGGCATCGGTAACGAAGGAACCACTCATTGGTGCTACGATTTCAGTGAAGGGCCTGAAGGCGGGCGCATACACGAACAAAAGCGGATACTTTTCCATATCGAACGTGCCTGCCGGTGAACAGACCGTTGTCGTGTCCTATGTCGGATACCTGCGCAAGGAGATATCGGTCAATGTTCCTCGCGGCGGTGGAGCAAAGCTGCGTGTTGCCTTGATGCCGGATACCTCTCGTGGTCGCGAGCTCACCGTCACCGCCGGACGTGAGGATGATACCCGACAGATATCGATCTCTCGCGTCAATATTCCCATTGAACAACTCAGCCAGCTACGCATTGGCGGTGAGGCGGACATCTTCCGGGCGCTGCAGATGCTACCGGGCGTGCTGACGTCCTCGCAGATCTCGAGTGGACTGTTCATTCGAGGGGGCTCGCCTGACCAGAATCTTGTCCTGCTCGATGGGATGACGATCTACAATCCGACGCACCTGTTTGGTTTCATATCGGCCTTCAACAGCGATGCCATCAAGGATGTCGATCTGATCAAAGGGGGCTTCCCCGCCGAATTCGGCGGACGGATGTCGGCGGTTCTCAACATCACACAGAAAGATGGAAATCGTGATCACGTCGAAGGTCTCCTGGGCCTCGGGCTGATCTCTTCACGAGCCTCCATTCAGGGGCCGCTCGGTAATGGTTCGTTCTTTATCGGTGGACGTCGCACGTATCTCGAACTGATCCTCGGACTGATTCCTGAAGATCCCGATGTGCCGTTTCCATCTTTCAATTTTTACGACCTGAATGCCAAGATCACACAGAATCTTGGTGAGGATGATAAGCTCTCGATCAGCGGATTTCTGACGCGGGATAATCTGGGGTTCTCGCAAACGGGGCTCGACTTTGGCGTTCGTATCGGTAACCGGGCAACATCGGCGCGATGGTCGCACATCTTTGATCCGACGGTCGTTAGCGTTGTCACGGTTAGCGCAAATCGATACGACAACGGCTTCGATGGAAACACAGCCGGCAGGGCCTTCACTGTTGACAATACGATCATCGACTATACCGCCAAGATCGAGCTCGAATGGTTCGCCAACGAGACGTTCAGTGCCAAGGGAGGGTATGAGGGCAACATCTTCAACTTCAGCTACCTGCAGTCCTTCGAGCAGTCAGCACAGAATAATGCCATCATTCGCGACACAACCGGTCTGACATTATGGGACAACACTCACGGCACGTTCGCGCAGCTAGCATGGAATCCGACGGATGTAATGACACTGCAAGCCGGGATGCGGGCCAGCTACTGGACCTCAAGTAAACGGCTGCTCTTCGATCCGCGGCTGGCCCTGCGATATCAGCTCGCCGATGATGTTGCGCTGAAGGCCGCATGGGGCATCTATCACCAGTATCTGCGTCTTGCCTCGGCCCCCGACTTCAGCTTCTTTGATACCTGGCTGCCGTCAGACCAATCAGTGCCCGCAGGACGGGCCGATCACTATGTTCTTTCCATGGAGTCGAAACCTTTCGAGGGATACGATCTCAACGTTGATGTGTACTATAAGAACCTGGCCAACATCAATGAACTTCGTGACGCCGATGGTGCACGTCAGGTTCAGGTCGCTGATATCTTTTACGTCGGTAATGGCTTCGCCTATGGGGCTGAGTTCTTTGTCCAGAAGAGAGCTGGACGTCTGACGGGTTGGATCGGCTACGCAATTGGGGTCGTGAACTCACAGTTCGACAGTGTTAACCGTGGCAACTGGTTCCGTCCCAAGTTCGATCGACTTCATGATCTGAAGATCACCGTGTTGTACCGGCTATCGGACCAGTGGGAGATCGGGTCATCGTTCATGTTTCAGTCGGGTCAGTCATACACGGGAGCAACGTCAACACTTGGAGGTCGCGCGCCCGGATGGGAAGGCGGCGTGGTCATGGTCAACCCCTCTCAGCGATGGGGACTCCGCCTGCCAAACTCCCATCAGCTGAACCTGAACGTCAACTACAACACCACCCTTGCAGGGTTGCCCTGCAGAGTCTTCCTCGACATCTACAATGTGTACTCGCGAAGAGACATCTGGTTCCGCTCGTTCCTGACAACGGAGGGAATCCCAACGGTGCGTGATGTTCGATTACTTCCAATCCTGCCATCTATATCGATGGAGCTGAAATTCTGATGAAAACGATGTTTCGTTCAATGACCGCCGTCTGTGCGATGCTGCTGCTGCTGTTCACATCGGGCTGCGAAGATCCGGTTCCGACAGATTACAAGGAAGAGGTCCTGCTCGAGGGCCTTCTCATTGTGGGAGAGCCCCTTGAGAATGTCCGCATTCTGCGAACACTGCCGGTGACGGACACCTTCACCTTCGAGCGTGCATCGATTCCTGATGCAACGATCATTGTCCGCGCTGATGGTGTCGACATTCCGATGGAGTTTGTTGCCGACCCGCGCGGTGGAACATACCGCGCAATTGACACCGCCTATCGTGTGAAGTCGAACGTCCTCTACAGTGTTGTGGTTAAAGCCCGTGGCGCGGAGTTGAGCGCCTCCACGCGAACCCCCGCCCCGTTTGAGTATACCGCTCCTCCGCGCCCGTGGCTGCGTTATCCGAGTTCTGACTCGTTGCTCGTATCGGTCGATGATTCGTTACTCATTTCCTGGACGGAAGTACCTAAGACGGATCTCTACATCATCAGTCTCACATGTCTGGATACTCTTGGATATGGTCAGTACCTGCAGCCTCCGACATCGGACTCTAACAGCCGTACCGTGCGGCCGAATCCTGACTTCTTCGACCAATCAGGAACGCTCCTGGCTAATGAGCGCACAACGCTCGGCGTAACGCGATTCACAACGACGCAGACGGTCTGGGGTGTGTTCCGATGGTACGGTCTGCACGAGATACGCATCTATGCGCCCGACCGCGCATTCCTTGAATGGATCGACCTCGTCGGTAGTGGCCGGCGCAGCTCCTACGATTACCAGCAGAGTAATGTCAGAGGTGGTCTTGGTGCATGGGGCTCTGCATCAATGGTTAAACAGCGTACGTTCTTGTTGAAGCGTGACACAAGATGACGTGCCAGTTGCAGGCACCCTTCATATCGTCCGTCCGCCTATTGCTGCTGCTCTTGCCGATCCTCACTGCAGAGTCAAACGGACAGGCCGTTCGGTCCAGCCGCACCTACGTCAGTGCAGCGATCGGCGCTTCACGATCATGCGATGGCCTTGATTTCCTCGACGTCCGTAGTCTTTCACAATGGTCACCAATGCTAACGCTGGGGCTGGGTCTGCGGATCAATGACTACTTCGGCATCGAGGCACAATCGGCGCTAATGCTTTCCGATCTGACTGCTCAGGGCACATTGATCTCAACCCGTGAGTCCGCTTCCGTGTCGGCGGGCCATCAGAGCTTTGTGATCAGTCCGAAGCTCTATCTGCCGTTGTCTGCAAAGTCGGAGGTCTTCCTCCGCGCCGGCGTCGGATTCCTGCTCTCACAGAGCTCCATCAGCAGTCCATCGAATCCCTCTGTCGCCAAGTCATCTTCGAACATGGGATACATGACATCGCTTGGGTATGCCAGACAGATCGGTAGCAGCACTGTAGCAACACTGCAGGTGGAGCTCAGCGATACCTACGGCAGTGCGGGCGCATGGAGTGGTGGATTGTGTCTAATGAGTATCGGCGTTCTCTACGCTTTCGATGAGCGTCGATAGAAGCGGACCGTCATGTGGACGCAGACAGGCAAGCCGCGGAATGCCGACAACGCTAATTGACGTAGGTCAATGCAGCACCGACTTCACCCATCGAACTTTGCCGCACCACAACATTGAACTCTCACAATCAATCTCAACAAAAGGAAAAAGCTTTATGAAAATGGCACTTCTGATTCTGGCCATGGTATCGGCGCTTGCCACGCCAACGCTCTCGCAGACGGACCAAGTCAATAGCTCCTACGCGGTCGAGACGGACATTCTCTGGCCCTTTTTCCCAGGACTGACCCGGACGCAAATGTCCGTGACTCTATGGCAGAACGGAGATCTGCGCGGCGATCTTCTGGTGGGCGTCAACGTATTGTTCCCGAACGATCGTGAAACCGAAGGTCGATTCGCCGACTACAGCATCGTGACCGGCTACCGTCAGTACCTCTGGAAGGGGCTCCATGTTGAATACTCGCAGACCACCGGACTCGGCGTGCTGAAAAATCATGTCAGCACCGGTAAGACCTACGAAAGCTTTGACTGGGCTGCGACTGGTTACATCGGATACAAGTTTGAGTTTGCGGACAACAAGTTCTACATCATTCCTCAGTTCGGTGTTGAACGTGTACTCTACAAGTCAAACCCGTGGCCTATCTATGAAGACAAGACCCTTACAAAGGAAGTCGGTGAGCAAGCATTCATGCTCGGATCATTGCGCTTCGGGTACAACTTCTAGAGCCCGGTAGAGAGCAGCACGATACTTCCCTCATTTGGTACACGGGGGTGGATCATGAACGAGGCGACTATTGATCTATGGTAAAAAGTGTGATGTCTTGACGAACGTCAATGAGTTGTTGGGGTGGT
>DNLG01000006.1:5716-8058 GCA_003488525.1 Bacteroidota bacterium
CGCTGTCGCGCAAGCTGATACACTGCGTCAGACCGTGCGCGGCACGGTCAGCGATGATGTGACATCCGCCCCCTTGCCGGGTATCACGGTCAGAGTTGTCGGACCTGACTCTGTAGCACGCGGGGCATATACCGATGGGAAGGGACGCTTTAGGGTACAGAAGCTCCCTGTCGGACGCTACGTGATCACGGCGCAGGGTGTGGGACGCGAGCCCGTACGGATCGACAACGTACTTGTGTCGGCCGGGAAAGAGACCATCATGAACATCACGATGAACGAGACCTTCATCGCGGCAAATGAGGTCACCGTCATGTCGAGTCGGGAAGAAGACGTCATGATCACCAACTCGGACATGGCTGTTGTCTCGGCCCGGGCATTCAACGTCGAAGACACGAAACGATATGCCGGCGCGCTCGGTGATCCCTCCCGCATGGCAGCGAACTTCGCCGGTGTAGTCGGTGCGAATGACTCCCGTAATGACATCGTCGTGCGTGGTAATTCACCGGCCGGCATGCTCTGGCAAGTGGAGGGGATGAACATCCCCAATCCAAACCACTTCGGCGCAACGGGCACCACGGGCGGCCCGGTCAGCATGCTGAACTTCAACGTTCTCGGTAAGAGCGATTTCTTTACCAGCGCCTTCCCGGCCAACTACGGCAATGCGATCTCGGGTGCCTTTGACCTGCGCATGCGCGACGGTAACAACGAGAAATGGGAATACACGGCGATGATGGGCTTCAACGGACTCGAGGCCGGCATCGAGGGTCCTCTCGGTGCCGGTGGCTCGTTCGTTCTCAACTATCGCTACTCAACTCTGGCGCTGTTCAGTCTCGTCGGTATCGATGCCGGTACCGGTGGCGCCGTGCCGAAGTACGAAGACATCAATGCCCGCATCGTGCTGCCGCTGAGTGATAAGGCCAAGCTGACATGGTTCGCCACTGCCGGACGCAGCAATATTGATTTCTATGCCCAGGATGTCGATACGACGAAGCAGAACTTTTACGGCGATCCCAATCAGGATCTGCTCGTGAACTACGGAACCTTCTGGAGCGGATTGCGATATGATCAGGTTCTTGGAGAGTCAACGGCTGCCTCGCTGACTCTCGGTGCCAGCGGAACTAGAGAGGGTGCCACAATCGACACGCTCAGCTGGGTCTCACGCATTCCTTCGAGAAACACTGAGGTCGCCTCCAGTAACGTTACCATCTCAGCGGTGGGTCAGGTGCGCCATAAGTTCTCATCGGCAACAACACTGATCAGTGGCTTCCTGGTGGACGTGCAGAATCATGACATTTCGGTTCGAAACTTCATCGGAACTCCGCGCGAGCAGGATCGACGTCAGTTCGACAGCACAGCCATTCTCTCACAGGCGTATGTATCGCTGCGTCATCGCTTCACCGACCGGTTCAGTGCTACTGCAGGTGTGCATGCCCAACACTACACGTTGGGCGATGCCTTCGCCGTCGGACCTCGTCTTGGTTTGCAGTACAACGTCACCAATGAACTGTCCCTCACAGCCGGATATGGTCTGCATGCACAGACGCAGCCTGTTACCACCTACAGCCTGCTGACAATCGAGAATGGGGCTCCTGTTGCCACGAACGGAGATCTCGGATTCACCAAGGCCCATCATATCGTTACCGGCATCGACTGGATCCCCACAAGCAATCTGCGATTTAAGCTCGAAGGATACGAGCAGCGAATCTTTGATGTGCCGGTAACACTCGCCCCATCTTCATACAGCGGCCTCAATGGTGGTAACAACTTTGCACCGGATAATCAGGACAGTCTTGTAAACTCCGGTACTGGTCGCAATGTGGGTGTAGAGTTCACCGGCGAACGGTTCTTCTCCGACGGCTGGTATGCTCTTGCTACCGTGTCGGTGTTCGACTCGAAGTACAAGGGTAGCGACGGAATTGAGCGAAACACGGCCTTCAATACCGGCTATGCCGCCAATGTGCTCTTCGGGAAAGAATGGCAGCTCGGGTCGACGTTTACCTTCATCTCCAGCGTCCGTGTGAGCTTCCTCGGAGGCCGGTTCCTGACCCCTCTGAATCAACAAGCCTCAGCCCAGGCAGGTCAGGCCGTATTCTTCGAAGAGCGCGCATTCTCCGAACGGCAGGATCCGTACTTCCGCGCCGATATCCGCCTGGGTTACCGCTGGGAACTGGGATCGACCACCATGGAATTCACCTTCGATATCCAGAACGTAACAAACAACCAGAACATCTTCCTTCAACAGTACAACCCACGCACAAACAGGATCTCCACGGAGTATCAGCAAGGGTTCTTCGTTGTGCCGACGTTCCGCTGGACGTTGTAGCGCCGAAGCGGAGGGAAGC
>DNLG01000124.1:0-7496 GCA_003488525.1 Bacteroidota bacterium
TCCGTCATCCGTCATCCGTCATCGGTCATCGGACGCCCCGAACCTCACACCCAGAACCCAAAACCTGCGTAGCTTTGTAGCTATCCCAAATCTGAGAATCCTTCCTCATGGCTCTTCAGCAGCGCGCGGACTTCCGCAACATCGCCATCATTGCCCACGTTGACCATGGCAAAACCACCCTGGTAGACCACATGCTGCGGCAAAGCGGGATGTTCCGGGAGAACCAGGTCGTTGCCGACCGGGTTATGGATTCAAACGACCTTGAGCGCGAGCGCGGCATCACGATCATGGCCAAGAACGCCGCGGTGCGGTGGAAGGACGTCAAGATCAACATCGTCGACACGCCGGGCCACTCCGATTTTGGTGGCGAGGTAGAACGCGTTCTGTCGATGGTTGATGGTGTTCTGCTTCTTGTGGATGCAGCCGAAGGCCCCCTACCGCAGACGCGATTCGTGCTGCGGAAGGCTCTGGACATGGGTATCAAGCCGATCGTGGTGATCAACAAGATCGATCGCGGCGATGCGCGCCCACAGGAAGTGCTTGACGAGGTCATGGAGCTCTTCATTAACCTCGGCGCCTCGTACGAACAGCTTGATTTCCCGATCGTGTATGCGATCGGAAAGCAGGGTATTGCCAAGAACTCGCTGACGGAAGAGGCAGATTCGCTCGAGGCGCTCTTTGATGCTGTCATCACGCACATCCCGCCGCCGACGGTTGACGTTGAAACGCCGTTCGCCATGGTCATCTCAGCCCTTGACTGGTCCGATTACGTTGGTCGAATCGCCATCGGGCGGATCATCGAAGGGTCCGTGAGTGTTGGCGACAATGTGAACCTCATCAAGCCTGATGGAGCACGCGAGTCATCACGCATCACAAAGATGTATGTGCATGAGGGTATCGCTCGCAACGAAACGACAACTGCTTCGGCCGGAGAGATCATCGCTCTGTCGGGCTTTGAGAATGTCTACATCGGCGAGACGATCGCGCACAGTTCCCGTACCGAGCCGTTGTCGTACGTGAATATCGAAGAGCCGACCATTGCCATGTATTTCATGGTCAACACCTCGCCCCTTGCCGGACGCGAAGGAAAGTTTGTCACGACGCCGAAGATCCGCGAACGTCTCTACCGTGAGCTGCGCAACAACGTATCACTGCGTGTGGAAGACACGGACTCGCCGGATGTGTTCAAGGTATCGGGTCGGGGCGAACTCCAGCTGGCAATCCTTATCGAGACCATGCGCCGCGAAGGCTATGAGTTTGCCGCCTCACGTCCGGAAGTGCTCTTCCGCCGCGATGCCGAGGGCAAAATGCTCGAGCCGATCGAGCACGTCACCGTCGATGTTCCACAGGACCACGTCGGCACGGTGATCGAAAGTCTGGGTCGACGCAAGGGCGAAATGACGGCCATGACACCAAGTAACGACAGCGTGCGCTGTGAGTTTCTGGTTCCTGCCCGGGGGCTGATCGGCTTCCGAACGGAGTTTCTGACGTCAACCCGCGGCCAGGGCATCATCCATCATACGTTTGACTCCTATCAGCCCTACAAGGGGGCAATTGCCGGACGTCTTCGTGGCGCTCTCGTGTCGATGGAGACCGGCCAGTCTACGGCCTATGCCCTGGAAATGGTGCAGGAGCGCGGCGTACTCTTTATCGAACCCGGACAGCCCGTTTATGAAGGGATGATCATCGGTGAGAACGCCCGCGAGGAAGATCTCAGCGTCAACGCCTGCCGCATGAAGCATCTGACCAACATGCGTTCCAGCGGTTCCGACGGACTTGTACGCCTGGAGGCACCGCGCCAGCTGTCCCTGGAGCAGTGCATCGAATTCCTTGAGGATGACGAGCTCCTGGAGTGCACGCCGGTCTCGGTGCGACTGAGAAAGAAAATTCTCGACACAACAATGCGTCAACGAGCCAAGAAACGCGAAGCGGCATCGTTAGAGTAAGTGCATATGCACGTCATCGTTCCTACAATCATCGCTTTTGTCTGTGCCGGCCCCCTGCTTGGACTTCAGGCTGCGGTGCAGGATGATGACGTTCTCATGCGACTGTCGTTGAAACCGAACTCTACGTACCGCTACAGCGTCAGCTCCATCCTTGAACAGGATGTTGATGCCGGTGGTGGCATATCGACCAATTCCGTAAAGAGCGACCTTGATCTGTCCATCGCCGTGACAGACGTTACTCTCGGACGCAGTACGCTGCGGTTCACCTCGGAAAATGGTGGACTTCGCACGTCGACGCGGCAGGACGAGCGAATGCCGATCATGGACTCGGCTCTGCGCAGTAATGCAGGCAAGGGGCTTACCGTTACCGTCACCTGCGATCCAACGGGCAGGGTACTGAATTTCTCGGACAGAAACGACCACGGCGACCTTGCCATTCTCAGTGGCATGCGTGTGTTCGACCGCATTGTGATGCAGTTTCCGAAGGAGCGAGTGCGGCCCGGCGACCGATGGATCTCGGAGATGATCGACACGATGCCGGCTCCGCAGGGCGAAGGATCGATCGTTACCACAATTGAACTCGAAGAACGATTCATGTCGATCGTCGACTCGCTCGGATACTCCTGCTGGGTTGTCGAAGGGACGTCATCTTCCATGCGAATTCGCGGCGGACTTGCCGTGTCGGGAATGAACATCGACGTCTCCGGCGATGGCACCATGAAGACCAGAGCGCTGATCGATTCGCGTACCGGCCTGCCGGTGCGCAGCGAGGTGGAGCTCCACAACTCGATGGTCCTCAGAGCAGCCGGAGGCCCTGAAGAACTGGCTGTGCCGAGCAATGCCCGCATGCGTGTTGTCATCATGCAACGGCCAAGGCGCTGATGAGCATGCAACGTTTCGTTCTCGTGCTTATCCTGCTGGCGGGATCGCTCATCGGCCTCAAGGCGCAGATGCAGGTTCGCCCGGGTGGCAAGCCGATCATCCTGGGCAAGGACACGATCTGCTACCGCTATAGGTTTGCCGCGGCAGACACGCTATTGTATCGGATCGAATCGCGTGACAGTATCATCGTGCCCGGCTTCGACCCGATGGAGAAGTGGCGCATTGAAGGTCTGCGCATTGTCTGCGACTCGGTCAGCAGCGGCCCCGTTTATCACCTTACGCTTCGCATCGAAGCATTCCGTGAACGTCAACGGCGCGGTACCGACTCGTCAGAGCGGACATCGCACCCTTGGATGCGCAGGGTCATGCGGCTCAGCATCGATAGTCTCGGCAGGCGTCTCTCGGCCCGCATTGACGACGCATCGCGGGCCATGGCCAGTCCCGGCGGCCTCTTCCAGGCGCTACGGTTGCCGATCATCGACACGTCTTGCGGACGTCAGCAGCAGAGCTGGATGTCAACTGATACGATCATGGTGCCGGAGAACGGCATCCCCGCTCCGGAGATCCGCCAGCAGGCGTTCTGGCGCGTGGGTGATCTGCTCGATACGCTTGGACGCAAGGCCTCGTGGATACAGTACACGCTCACCGGATTCGGTGGCGTGGACGTGCCCGATACTTCTCTTAACGTCACCACCGTTGGCTCGATCGCCGAGTATGGTCGCCTTGTGATGGACAGGGGGCTGGAGATCCCTCTTTCGAGCTCGGTCATCCAGCAGGTTCGTTTCCGGCTCCAATCGGGTCAGTCCCGCAACACCGAAGGCCGACATCACGTCACTTCGACGATGAGTCTGCTGGAGCTTCGCTCGCCGGATCCCGCACGGCGCTGGCGCCGTGCGAGCAGCGAGCCGGTCAGCACGCCCCCTCTCAAGAAGAAAAAGAGCACGCGACCGAGGAATCGCTGATTCGACGGCGAAACCCTGAGCCCCTTCCCGTGTCAAACCGTCGTGTTCGCCATTGATCACCCTGGTCTGCCCATGAAATACTATCGTCTGTTTTGTCGAACTGCCGCCGCGCTTGCCATGCTGACGTCTCTGCACACCGCACTGGTGGCACAGGGAATGAGCACGGGGCGTCGTCTGACGCTGCAGGAGTGCATCGAGATCGGACTGGAACGCAGCATCGACGTCCGGCGTGCACAGGCCTCTGCCAGTCAGGCAGCATCGCGACTCACGGCTGCCTTCGGGGCATA
Organism: Bacteroidota bacterium; assembly: GCA_003488525.1. Taxonomy (GTDB): domain Bacteria; phylum Bacteroidota; class Ignavibacteria; order Kapaibacteriales; family Kapaibacteriaceae; genus UBA10438. The sequence continues at coordinate 4,078 of DNLG01000124.1, forward strand.
CCTTCCGGCAGTTGACCTGAACGCGAACTACAACCGGCAGCTAACGAACCTGCGTCCGCAGTTTTCGATTGTCAACGGCGTACCCGTGACTGGCCAGCCCCTTCCGAACACCTATGGACTGAACGGCTCGATGAACATGACGCTGTTCAACGGCTTCCAGCGCGAGGCAGACTTCGATGCAGCAAAGCTGACGATGAATGCCACGGCCAGTGATATCACCTTCAACAAGGCCGCGACGCGTTTTTCCATCACCCGTCAGTACATCGAACTGCTGCGCCGCAAGCAGATCCTGAATGCACGACGCGAAAGCCGCGCCATGGCCGCAGCCACCCTCGAACGGGTGAAGGCACTTTTTGACGTTGGTGTGGGACGCTCACAGGATGTGACCTCGCAGGAAACCGAACTGAGCAACATTGATGTAGCGCTTGTGCAGGCCGAGAACGACGTCATCGCCGGACGCGCACAGCTGCTGAACGTGATGAATGTCGACGCTATGCAGGAGATCGATATCGACGAATCGTCGGTTCCTTCAGATGTGTCCGAGTCGGACATTGCCGGATTCCGTCGCAGGCTTGGTTCGGAGTCGGACCTTGCCGAGGCTTCCATGTCACGCCGCGCCGATCTGCAGTCAGCCATCGAACGCACGCGAGCCGCGGCCGAGGGGATCGTCGGAGCGCGCTCGGGATACTATCCCACGATCTCGGCATCCGGCGGGTATACCTGGAGAAACTTCGTGATCGCAGACTTCGACCGTCAGGGTCAGGTCTTTGCCGGTCTCTTCATCCAGGTACCGCTCTTCGACAGGTTTGTCACGCAGGCACGTGTGGCGGATGCAGAGCTGGCGCGCGCGCAGAACGAGCTCGAAACCGAGCGCGTGCGAAACCAGATCCGCACAGACATGCGCAATGCATTTGCGCAGCTGGAGCTTGCCGAGCGGGGCGTCGACATCTCGTCGAAGGCCGTGAAGTTTGCCACCAACAATGCCAACGCAGCTCGCGACCGGTTTAGCGTGGGCGCGGCAACACTCATCGAAATGCAGAACGCCAACAACCAGCTTATCACGGCACAGATCAATCGCGTTACGTCCGTATACGCCTATCATTCCGCCGTTGCAGCCGTCGAGTTTGCAACCGGCACGTCAGGAGGAAAGTGACCATGGCCAAGAAATCCCGCAGACGTCTGCTTATCGTCATCATCATCATTCTGCTGGCCTTCATCGGCGCGATGGTCTGGACGATCTCCAACCGCACGGAGGCTCCGACGCTTGTCAGCGTCGAACCGGTGGCCACGCGCTCGATCACGCAAAGCGTCAGTGCCATCGGCAAACTCCAGCCCGAGGTCATGGTCAAGATGTCCTCCGAGGCCAGCGGCGAGATCGTCTATCTCGGCGTACGCGATGGCGACACGGTACGAAACGGTCAGGTACTGGTACGTATCCGCCCCGACATGATGCAGTCGATGCTTGTGCAGACGCGCGCTGCGGCCGAGGCATCCCGCATGTCCATCACGGTGGCCAAGGCCGAGTATGACCGTGCAGAGGCTGATTTGAAGCGCATCACAGAGCTGTACAAGAAGCAGTTCTCCTCTCGTGAGGATTTCGACCGGGCCAGTGCGGCGTTTCAATCGGCGGCCGGACGTCTGGCGCAGACGCAGGCCGATTATGAGCGTGCCAAGGGGGCTCTGCGGGAAACACAGGTGAACGTCGAACGTACCACCATCACGGCTCCGATGTCGGGTGTTGTTACATATCTGGGCGTCGAACTCGGCGAAAAGGTTGTCGGTACGGCCCAGATGCAGGGCACCGAGATCCTGCGCATCGCCGATCTGTCAACGATGAATGCCTGGGTCCAGGTCGACGAGAATGATGTCGCCCAGATCAAGATCGGGGACACCGCACGGATCAAGGTCGACGCGCTTCCAAACACCGAGCTTCGCGGCCTTGTCTATGAGATCTCCCACTCGCCCCTTGTCTCGGGTCAAGGCACGCAGGAAGAGGTCGTGAACTTCCAGGTACGTATCCGCATCATCGACCCGGAGCATCGGATGCGTCCGGGCATGTCCTGTTCGGTGGATATTGAGACTGATACGAAAACCAATGTGATGGCCGTGCCGATCCAATCGGTGACGATGCAGCAGGATGCCATGACGGCCGCACCGGCCGAGGAGGACTACCGCAAGACGGAGCGCAAGCCGGTTGCGGCAAAGTCCAAACGTCCGCAGAGCATCGTCTGGGTAGTGAATGGAGGAACGGTTGCTGCCCGCCCCGTTACGACGGGCATCAGCGATGAAGGATACATTGAGGTCATCGACGGACTGAAGGTTGGAGACCGCGTGGTCAGCAGTCCGTATGAAGCCATCAGCAAACTGCTCACTCCCGGTGCAAAGGTCACGGTCGAAGATCCTGCAGCACGACGCGAGCGTTACCGCTCAATGAGGCAGGATCAATGAGTCGCCCCATCATCGAGATCTCCAACCTCGTCAAGCGCTATGAAATGGGTGACGAGGAGGTCTATGCCCTTCGTGATGTTTCACTCACGATCGGCACGAATGAATACGTGGCGATCATGGGGCCGAGTGGCTCCGGCAAGTCAACCCTGATGAACATGCTTGGTTGCCTCGACACGCCGACATCCGGCACGTATTTCTTCAATGGTGAGGACGTGCGTGAGATGAATGATGACGACCTTGCCGAGATACGCAACCGTGAGATCGGATTTGTGTTTCAGACCTTCAATCTGCTGCCGCGGGCAACGGCGCTTCAGAATGTCGAGCTGCCGCTGGTCTACAGCGGCGTGAGCAAAGCTGAACGTCACGACCGTGCAACGCGCGCCCTTGAGCAGGTGAATCTGGCCGACCGCATGTCGCACAAGCCCAACGAGCTCTCCGGCGGCCAGCGCCAGCGTGTGGCGATCGCCCGTGCGATCGTTACCTCGCCGTCGATCATTCTCGCTGATGAGCCGACGGGCAACCTTGATACAAAGACAGGACACGACATCATGGCGATGTTTCGTAGCCTCTGGGAGGCAGGAAACACCGTGATCCTTGTCACGCACGAAGAGGACGTCGCACGACATGCACGCCGCATCATCCGACTGCGCGACGGACGCATAGAATCTGATACGGTGAATCCAGATGCGTAGATCTTCCGAGATCGCCGAATCGATCCGTATCGCCGTTGAGTCGCTGCGCATGAATCTGCTGCGCTCGATTCTCACCACGGCAGGCGTTGTGGTGGGTGTGGTTCTGGTGGTGGTAATGGGTTGGACTATTGGTGGACTCGACGCCGTCTGGGAGCAGGCGATCTCGATCATGGGAAAGGACATGCTCTACATTGACAAGTGGAGCTGGAGCGGCGGCGGTAACTGGCGGCTGATGGAAGCCCGCAAGGACATTACCCTTCAGCAGGCGCAGCAGCTGGC
>DNLG01000124.1:7731-14010 GCA_003488525.1 Bacteroidota bacterium
CACCAGTCTACGCTGCGGTATCCTGGGCACCACCAACGAATACAGTCAGACCTCTTCGGCCGAGCTCAGCGGTGGTCGTTTCTTCACATCGATCGAAGACTATCGAGGCGCAAAAGTTGTTGTCCTCGGCGAGGGCGTCGCAAAGGGTCTATTCCCCGGCGAAGACCCCATCGGGCAGACCATCAAGATCATTTCAGAACCCTACCGCATCATTGGCGTGATCGCCAAACGCGGGTTCCTGTTCATGGACTTTGTTGACAATCAGGTGGTCATCCCGTTGGAGTCATTTCGCTCCACGGTAGGGCTTTTCGAACGCAGCGTATCGGTGGGCATCAAGTCCGGCAGCGAGCGCATGCTCGACATTGTTCGCACGGAGGCCGTTGGACACATGCGCGCCATCCGCAACGTGCCACCCGGGGTGGAGGATGATTTTTCGATCAATGAAACGCAGGCCTTTGACGAGCAGGTGAAGAACATCCGTATCGGGATCTGGATCGTTGGTATGGGGCTTACAATTCTCGCCTTCATCGTGGGCTCGATCGGCATCATGAATATCATGTACGTGTCGGTTACCGAGCGCACGAAAGAGATCGGTGTACGCAAGGCCATCGGCGCTCGGCGCAGCTCTATCCTGCTGCAGTTTCTGATCGAGTCGTCGCTGCTGTGTGTCATCGGCGCACTGATCGCCTTTCCGTTTGCCCAGCTGATCGTCGGCTCAGCCCGCTACGTTGCCGTAGACCTTCTCAATCAGGACTGGGCATCGGTGGTCAGCCCCCTGATCCCGCTCGACCTGCTGATGATCGCCGTGGGCGTTTCGATCGTTGTTGGTCTGCTGGCCGGCCTGCTGCCGGCGATCAAGGCCTCTCGGCTCGATCCCGTCGAAGCATTGAGGTACGAGCAATGAACGCCCTTGAATCGGTCTCCATTGCCGTTGATGCCGTGCGCTCGCAGAAGCTACGGTCGGGGCTGACGCTGCTGAGTATCTCCATCGGAGTATTTGCCATCATTGCGGCAACTTCGATCATGCAGACACTCGAACGTGCCGTGACCAGTCAGCTGGCCGACCTCGGAGAGAACTCTCTGTTGATCCAGCGAACGCCGTCGATAAACTTCGGGACGAACTGGGCCAAGATGCGGCGACGGAAGAACATCACGTACATGCAGGCCAAGGAGTTCCGTGAGCGGATGGCCACAACGCATATGATCACCATCAGCAACGAGAATCCCGGATTCACGGTCAAAGCTGGTGAACAATCGACCAATCCCGACGTGTCGCTCATTGGCATCGACGATATGTACTTCACCGTCAACGCCGTTTCGGTCTCCTCCGGACGTCCTATCACGGAGTCAGAGGTCGCGACGTCACGTCCAGTGGCCATCATCGGTGAAGATGTCGTTGGCTCGCTCTTTCCACGGGGCAACCCGATCGGAAAGTTGATCACGCTCAAGAACCAGACCTTTCAGGTCATCGGCGTCTTGACTCGTAAAGGGGGCATCATGGGACAGAGTCAGGACAATCGCGTGCTCATACCCATCAGCGTCTTTAACAAGTACTATACCTGGGAATGGGACGCCAGCGTCGACATCTCAGTCAAGGCGATCAACAAGCCCATGCTGGCCGAGACCATGGATGAGGCCACCGGCATCATGCGCGCCCTGCGAGGGGTAAAGCCGTGGGAACAGAACAACTTTGAGATCGATGCCAACGACGCGCTCTCGGGACAGTTTTCGGGGTTCTCCACCGCTCTGCTCGTCGTGGCCTGGATCAGCGGTCTGGGAGCATTGATTGCCGCCGGCATCGGAATCATGAACATGATGCTGGTAAGCGTAAAGGAGCGCACGCGCGAGATCGGCGTGCGGAAGGCACTCGGAGCGCGCCGCCGCTGGATCATTCGTCAGTTCCTGATCGAGAGCATCACGCTCTGTCAGTTCGGTGGCATCATCGGCGTGCTTGGCGGCCTTACCGCATCTTGGGGCGTAACCGAGCTACTGCGTGCCAGCACCCCGACCATCGCATATGTGTTCCCGACCACGACGGTGATCTTCAGCGTGGTCATCTGCACCGTAATCGGGCTGGCCTTCGGGACCTATCCCGCGTGGCGAGCCGCCAATCTCGATCCTATCGAAGCGCTTCGGTACGAGTAAGAGGCGGCACTCGTAACTTGCCGCATGGTTGGCAAACTTCTTGCACCCGAGATCGAACAGCTGGTGGCCGCGAGGGACTTCGCGACCATCCGTGAGGTGTGCATTGAATGGGATCCGGTGGAACTAGCCGATCTCGTGGCTGGCCTTCGTGAAGAGAGTCGTGTGGTCGTGTTTCGTCTTCTTCCCAAACACGTAGCGGCCGAGACGTTCTCCTATTGCGACTTCGATACGCAGCAGGAACTTCTCCACGACATGGCCCGTGAAGAAGTCGGTGCACTGCTCAATGAAATGTCGCCCGACGACCGTACGCAGCTCTTTGAAGACCTGCCCGGCAACGTTGTATCGGAGCTCATCAACTCGCTCAGTGTGGAAGAACGTGCCGTTGCACTGGCGCTGCTGAACTGGCCTGAAGACTCTGTCGGACGTCTGATGACGCCGGATTATGTGATCGTAAAGAAGCACTGGTCCGTGCAGCAGGCGCTTGATCACATCCGCAACTACGGCAAGGATTCCGAGACCCTGAACTACGTCTATGTGACCGAGCACGGAACGCTGCTCGACGACATCCACATCCGAGAAGTCCTGCTGGCACCGGCCGACAGGAAGATCGCCGAGATCATGGACTATCGGTTTGAGTCGCTCCTTGCCACCGACGATCAGGAGTCGGCCGTGACGGAGTTCAAACGCACCGACCGCTTTGCGCTGCCGGTGGTGGACATCGACAACAAGCTACTGGGCATTGTGACGCTTGACGACGTTCTGGACATTGCCGAAGAGCAGGCCACGGAAGAGATGCAGAAGTTCGGTGCCGTTCAGGCGCTTGATGACACGTACATCGACGTGCCCCTCGTCGAACTCATCCGCAAGCGCGCCACGTGGCTTGTCGTGCTCTTCGTAGGGGGCTTTCTAACCGCCACGGCGATGTCTGCCTTTGAGTCGACCATCGACAGTGCCGTGATCCTCGCGCTGTTTCTGCCCCTTATCATCTCCTCCGGCGGTAACTCCGGATCTCAGGCCGCTACGCTGATCGTTCGTGCGCTGGCTCTGGGAGAGGTGACGCTCTCTGACTGGTGGCAGATCATGCGCCGTGAGCTTGCGGCGGGTTTCGTTCTGGGAGTGATCCTTGGCGTTCTGGGGTTTGCCCGGATCATGATCGGTCAGTCCATGGACGGTACGTATGACCCGTCAACGACGCCCCTTATCGCCACCGTTATCGCCATCTCGCTCGTGGGCATCGTCATGGCCGGTACTCTGGCCGGCTCAATGCTTCCGCTACTGATGAAGCGTCTTGGCTTTGATCCCGCAGCATCGAGCGCCCCGTTCGTTGCCACGTTCAGCGACGTGACGGGGATCATCATTTACTTTACGATTGCCACGCTGCTCTTGCGTGGCGTGCTGCTATAGCCAGAAACGCGCCATGGACGGCCGACAGGCTGGCGGCGATGATCGTCTCTACCGTGCTGAAGGGTTCGACGCCCGGCAGACCACCGATGGCAGCCAGGGCAAAGCCAACCGTTGCAGCGAAGGCCAGCGAAATGATCGCCGGAATCACGATCAGCGGCGTCCACCCGGGTCGGATGGCTGCCAGCAGGCCAGGGACAAAGAGGGCCGGACCCATGGTCAGCCAGATGGCGATCAGCTGCAGGTTATCTCCAGCGCTGGCGTGATGCGAGCCCCAGATGATGGGCACCCATTGCAGCAGGCTCCACACGCCCCCTGAGACAAAGGTCAACGTCACCCCCCACTGTGCAAGACGCCCCGCAGGCGTCTCCGTGCGCGCATACGCGGCCCACCCGAAAAGGACCATCACAAGTCCGAGTGCAAGGGGCTGAGCATTTGCCAGTGGTGTTGCGAGAACGACCAGCGAGAGCGCGATCGTAACCACGCCGGCGGACATCGATACGGGGCCGACGCGGCGGGTAACCTCGCGTGCCCGATCAAGATTGGGTCTGTCTGTACGCATGTTCGAACCTGTGCAGAGTTATCGACTCAGGATGCCAACGATCCAGGCCGAAACATAGGCCAAAACGAACGTGATGACAAAGGCCAGGGATGGCCACTTCCACGAACCGGTCTCTCGCTTCATGATCGCCATGGTGCTGATGCACTGCAGAGCAAACACGTAGAAGGCCAGCAAGGAGAGTCCTACCGAAAGCGAGTACCGAGAGCTCAGAACATCGCGCAGCTGCGTGTCATTCTCCTGCACATCGGCGGCGTAAATCTGCCCCATGGCCGCTACAAAGGTCTCCCGCGCAGCAAATGAGCTGATGATTCCCAGCGTAACGCGCCAGTCGAATCCGAGTGGTTCGAAGACCGGCTGGATTGTGCGGCCAAGATCGGCTGCATACGACTGCTCGATCTGCATGCGCGAGGCCTCGACGGGCGATGCAGCACCCGACACATCGGCGCGCGGCAGCTCGGTAAGGATCCACAGTGCAATGCTGAAGCCAAGGATCACGGTGCCGGCCGTTGATAGAAAATCCTTACTGCGATTGACAATCGTCACCCCGAGACTCTTGGCCGATGGCAGACGGTACGGAGGGAACTCGATGAGGAACGGCACAATGCCCCCTCTGAACATTGTTCGCTTCAGTACGAGCGCGATGAGCAATCCACTTAGCGCACCTGCCGCATAGAGCGCAGCCATGACCACGGCCTGCAGAGAGAATACTCCGAGTACCGTTGTGGCAGGGATCATGGCGCCGATCAGCAGCAGATACACCGGCAGACGCGCCGAGCACGTCATGAGCGGTGTGGCCATGATGGTGGCCATGCGATCGCGGTAGGATGGAATGATGCGGGCCGACATGATGCCCGGGATCGCGCAGGCAAAAGAGCCCAGCAGCGGGATGAAGGACCGTCCCTGCAGTCCAAACAGCCCCATGGCACGATCCACCAGAAACGCTGCCCGAGCCAGATAACCGCACTCTTCCAGAAACGTCACCAGCAGGTTCAGCAGCAGGATCTGCGGAAGAAACACGACAACCGAGCCGACGCCGCCGATGATACCCTTGGTTATGAATGATGCCAGCAAAGGATTTGAAATATGTTGCTCGGCCAGGGCCTGCAGAGCGCCCACTCCGCCGTCGATGAGGTCCATAAGGGGCTGAGCCCAGGTAAAGATCGACTGGAAGAAGAGCCCCATCACGATCAGAAACGTAAGTGTACCCCATACCGGATGCAGAAGCACGGCATCAAGGCGGACACTGGTTGTGTCCGTACGACCCTCTGTCAGGACAGAATCCGACACCGTGCGCGACCACGCAAAGCGCGCGGCAATGTCAGCAGTAACGTCCACCACGGCCTTGGGCACCTGCCATTCGGCGCTCAGCAGCCCATCTCGCAGATCACCAATGCCGATGCCTTTACGTCCGACCACGCCATGCACTGGCACACCAAGTGCATGACCAAGCGTAATGTCGTCGAAGACACCACCACGCCCCTTGACCGAATCGACCATGGTTGCGGCGATGATCATCGGCAGGCCGAGCTCGGCCAGTTGACTGAAGAGGACCAGGCATTTGTCGGGAGCCGAGGCATTCATCACCAGCAGAATTGCATCGGGCGCAGGGATCGCCGGATGCCGTCCGGCGAGCACATCGATCGTCATGCGTTCATCTTCCGATGCCGCAGACATGCCATAGATGCCCGGCAGATCAATCAGTTCGACCGTTGCCGTGCCGTCGGTGATACGTCCGAGAAGGGGCTCAACGGTAACGCCCGGGAAGTTGCCCACGCGCTGGTCGAGACCCGTGAGCTCATTGAACAACGTCGACTTGCCAACGTTGGGCGTCCCGACAACTGCTACGCGCATCCCCGCCTCAGCCGGCATGTGCGCCGTTTGGCGTCCGCACTACCAGGTGCTGATGTGCCGCATCGATAATCTCGACGATGATCGAGAGCTCTTTTCCGAGCCGCACACCCAGCCGCGACTGTCCTGTGGAGATCTCTACCGGTCCATGAAAGGGGGCTTTCCGCTCCACCGAGCAGCACACACCTTCGACCAGTCCCAGCTCCTTTGCACGCCGCACGCACGACTCCTCCCCCGCTACCGCAAGGATCCTGCATCGAGTCCCAACCGGACATTTATGAAGTGGCGGCATGTGCTTATTTGGACTGATTCCAAAGATACGG
>DNLG01000081.1:0-1660 GCA_003488525.1 Bacteroidota bacterium
CGTGGCACTGACGCATGACGCGGGCAACCGATATGCCCAGCAGCTGCACGAGCACATCCGCAAGAGCGAGCCGCATCGGCTGCTCGACTCGCTGATCGTGGGAGCATTCATCGAAGCACGCTCCTGCGAGCGGTTCTCATTGCTGGCCGAGCATGCCAAAACCGAAGACATGCGTGTGCTATACAAGAGTCTGCTGGCCAGCGAGGCCGGACATTACCGCGCCTATACCGACATAGCCCGGGAGTACTTCCCGGTGCAAGACGTCAAGAATCGTCTGAAGGAATTCGGTCAGATCGAGGCCGACATTATCCGTTCGATGACCAATCAACCGACGATGCACGGCTGATGGCTTCGATCATCTTCATGGGAACGCCCGAGTTCGCCGTGCCGGCGCTGGAGGCCGTGCATCGGGAGTTTGGCGTGTCGACCGTGGTGACCGTGCCGGACCGTCAGAAAGGCCGTGGACTGCAGACGCAGCCGAGCGCTGTCAAGGTCTCTGCCATGGGGCTCGGCATCAGCGACATTCTGCAACCGACGTCACTGCGCGACGAGGCATTTGTTGAGGAGATCCGGAGCCGCAAGCCCCTTATCATCTGCGTAATTGCTTTTCGCATCCTGCCGCGATCGGTCTACACACTTGCCGAATGCGGAGCCTTTAACGTGCATGCCTCGCTGCTGCCGAAGTACCGAGGTGCGGCTCCCATCAACCATGCGATCATGAATGGCGAGACCGTCTCCGGGGTGACCTCGTTTCTGCTCAACGATGTGGTCGACACCGGGACGGTGATCGAGCAGCGCCTGCAGTCGATCGATGACACCATGTCGGCCGGTGACCTCTACAACGCGCTCATGCCGCTGGCGGCCGACTGCGCCGTCTCGACGGTCGGGAAACTACTCTCCGGCAGCGTCGTGACCTTGCCGCAGGACGATGCTCTTGCCACGCCGGCACCCAAGGTGTTCCGGGAACATGCCGGCATCGACTGGCAGCACTCGCGTGAGCATGTTCGGAACTTCATCCGTGGGCATTCTCCGGCTCCGGCAGCGTGGACGCTCTGGAACGGCGATGTGCTGAAGGTCTTTACCGCATCGAGGATCGACGACGTCGTGCCGGCCGGACACTGGGCCATCCGCGGTGAACGCCTGGTAGCAGGCTGCCTGGACGGGGCTCTGGCCCTTGAGGAGGTACAACTTCCGGGGCGGCGTCGCATGAACTTTGCCGATATTGTGCGCGGTTATCGAGGCTCATCCCAAGGCGTCTTTGCCGCATCGCACCAACAATCGCTTCAGGAGAAGCAGGAATGATTCCGTTCAACGAGTTCGTTGAAGAAAACTCCTTCATCGTCTGCGCACACCGTGGCGCCTCGGGTATCGCCCCCGAAAACACGATGGCCGCCGTTGCCATGGCCCTTGAATGTGGCGCACCCATGGTCGAGATCGACGTGCAGTACACGCGGGATCGGAAAATGGTGGTGTTCCATGACGATACACTTGAGCGCACGACCAATGGAACGGGGCTCATCAAGGACCGCACCTATGACGAGCTGCGTCAGCTCGATGCGGGATCGTGGTTCAGTCCGAGCTTCGTCGGACAGCGCATCCCATCACTCGAAGATGTCCTGAAGGAACTGCGCGGCCGCGCCTACGTCAACATCGAGATCAA
>DNLG01000081.1:1972-6211 GCA_003488525.1 Bacteroidota bacterium
CTCACCAAGGAGCGCTCCGAGGCCTGCCGCCATGCCGGTATCCCGTTCGGCATCTATACCGTGAATACTCCGCAGGAGCTCGAGTTTGTGCTCGACCATGGCGCGAGCGGCATTGTGACCAACATGCCGCACATCGTCATCCCGCATTATCGAATGATCGCCTCAATCCCGTAACGAAAGCCCCTTGCGTGCTCGACCCCGTTGTGATCCTTGGCCTTATGGCCGGTTGCTGTTCTACGTTCGCCCTCGCCCCGCAGGCCATCCGCGTCTGGCGCACCCAGCAGGTGGAGCAGCTCAGCGTTGGCATGCTCTGGCTGATGATCAGCGGATGCATCCTCTGGCTGGCCTATGGAATCATCCGCATGGATGTGAGCATCATCTGGGCCAACGGCGTGGCATTTCTGTTCATCACGTATATGCTCACCAAAAAGGTGCGCGACATTCGTGCAACGGGTCGACGATGAATGATGAGACCCTTCCACCGCTGATCTTCCCCTCGTTTGAGATGAAGATCGCACGTGACGACAGGACGGTCAAGATCTTCGATCCGGTTCGGCGCTCCTACGTTGTGCTGACACCGGAAGAATGGGTGCGTCAGCATTGCCTTCACTGGCTTGTGGCAAGGGGCTACCCTATGAGTCGATGCAGCGTGGAGCGCCGCGTTGACGGTGGTGCGGCGCAGCGCTTTGACCTGCTCTGGCGCAATGCGAATCTGGCTCCCTTTCTGCTGGTTGAATGCAAGGCCACAACAACTTCGATTAACGATGCCACTCTGCGACAGACTGCCTGGTATAACTTGTCGCTCAAAGCCCCTTTCATCCTTCTGACCAATGGGCTGACGGCGTACTGCGCACGCATCGCCGATGACGGAACGGTTGAACCTCAAACAGACATTCCGGAATATTCACTCGCCAGATAACTTCTCAAGTCGCATGGAAATTGTCCTTCGCTCGCCCCTCGACATGCACCTGCATGTGCGTCAGGATGCAATGCTCGACGTTGTAGCACCGCTCACAGCACAGCACTTTGCCGGTGCCGTGATCATGCCGAATCTTCTGCCACCGGTCGACACGGTCGACCGACTGCACTGGTACACCGCCGAGGTGCGCCGTGCGACCTCCGGTTATGCCTTTGATCCCTTTATGACGTTGTTCTTTCGCGACTACACGCGCGAGGAACTGCTGGCCGCACGGGATCATATCATCGGCATCAAGCTCTATCCTGCAGGAGCCACTACCAATAGCGATGCCGGAGTGCGCGAGGTGCTGGCCATGGACCATGTGTTCTCCATGATGGAGGAACTCGGCATTCCACTGCTGGTTCACGGAGAGACGCATGGCTTCGTGATGGATCGCGAGGCCGAGTTCTGCGAGGTCTACCGCGAGCTGGCTACACGCTATCCGAAGCTGCAGATCACCATGGAGCATATCACAACGGCCAAGGCCGTTGGCCTGCTCGACGAGTTTGAGAATCTCAAAGCAACCGTCACGCCCCACCACCTGATCATCACCCTCGATGATGTGGCAGGGGGCCTTTTGAACCCGCATCTGTTCTGCAAGCCGATCGCCAAGCGCCCCGAAGATCGTCAGGCACTGCTGCAGGCTGCTCTTGCGGCTCATCCGAAGCTGATGCTCGGCAGCGACAGTGCTCCACATCCACGTCATGCCAAAGAAGCACCAGGCTGCGCTGCCGGAGTGTTCACCGCTCCGATCATTTTGCCGCTGCTGACCGAGCTTTTCGTCCGTCACGGTGCCGAAGCAAATCTTCAGGCCTTTGTCAGCGACAATGCACAACGTCTCTACAAGGTCAACCCACCGGCAACAACCGTGCGGCTTGTCGATGAGCCGATGCAGATCCCGATGACCTACGGCGAGGTCGTGCCGATGTGGGCCGGACGCACGCTCTCGTGGAGCGTGGCGGAGGTGACATCATGAGGCCTCTATGGCATCTGCTTGTTGTTCTGTCGGTCTTTTGCGCGGCAACGCCTCACCTACAGGCGCAGTCGACCTTTGATACCTGCGGCGCCGAGGGAAGCGCAAAGCGCAGCGACGTGCGCGCGCTCAACCGTAAGAAGAACCGCGAGGGATTCCCAACCGACGCGCAGATCAACACCGCCATCACCTTCAACACCCTACTCATGGCCGGTGAGAACCCACGAGGCTTTCGGGAAGGAGATGCTGCAGAGATCATCGCCTACTGTGCCGAGGTCAAGATCGGCTCGGTCGAAAGCGTCAACTGCGGGGCAAAGGACCACTGGCACCGAGACACGCACATTGAGCTCACGCTCGACCCCATGGATTCACAGAACGTCACCAAGCTCCTTGTCGTCGAGGTCACCCCCCGTTTCCGTCAGGCAATGAAAGAGCGTGGCATCGACTGGTCGAATCAGGCCCTGCGCGACCGGTTTCTTGGCCGCTGGGTGAAGGTACGGGGCTGGGTGTTTTACGACGATCTGCACGCCGACGAGTCGGCAGGATCCGGCAACAGCAAAATCTGGCGAGGCTCGCCCTGGGAGATCCACCCCGTAACGGACATCTCCGTCACCACCCGACCAGCCAACGTCACCGTTCAGACCCCCGGTGCGAGCCAGGTTGCTCCAAAGCAGGAGTCGTCACCCTCAAGCGGAACGTCCGTGCAATGCGGAGGCACAACGGCCAAAGGCAAGAGGTGCTCGCGCACGACGAAAGACCCGAGCGGCTTCTGCTGGCAACATCAGCGCTGATTTCAGGCGTATCTTCGCCGCCATGACCCGCTCCCGCGCGCGCTCGGTATGGACGCCTCCTGATGACATCATTCTTCCCAACGGCATTCGTGTTGTCTGCGACAGCGTTTCGCACGTCGACTCCGCCGCCATTGGCGTATGGGTGCGTGTGGGCACGCGTGATGAGCCCCGTGGTCAGCGCGGCGTTGCCCACTTCGTAGAACACACCTCGTTTCGCAGAACGCGCCATCGGACCGCGTCGAAGATCTCGCGCGATTTCGAAAACTGCGGCGCCTATGCCAATGCGTACACGACGAAGGAAGAGACGTGTTACTACGTGCGCACGCTGAGCGAGCACATCGACAATGTTCTCGATACGCTGCTGGACGTGGTCCTCTGGCCGACGTTTGAAAAGGAAGACATCGAGAAGGAGCGCTCGATCATCACCGAGGAGATCCGCTCGTATGAAGACGAACCGGAAGAGCACATCTTCGATCTCGGCGAGCTGCAACTCTTTCCGCGGCATCCACTCGGATCGCCCATCGTTGGTACCGTTGATGACGTGCGCACATTAAAGCACCAGCATGTTCGTGAGTTCCACGCGCGGCACTATCACGCCGGGTCGATCACTCTTGCCATCAGCGGACGGTGCGATATCGACTCGCTGCGGACGAAGATCGAGAAGCTGACATCAGGAGCTGCCAAACGTCAACCTGCCGTTCGCCGAAACGCCCCCAAGCCCCGTGCGGCAACACATGTGGAACTTCTGCGGTCGTCACAACAGGCACACCTGCTGTGGCAGGTACCAACCGTGGGATGCCGCCACGATGATCGCTTTGCACTGCAGGTGTTGAATGTTGTGCTCGGTGATGGAATGTCATCCCGCCTGAACGTTCGCCTGCGCGAATCCACGGGGCTGACCTACTCGGTGTATTCGCAGCTGCAGCTGTTTGCCGATTGCGGCATCATGGCCATCTATGCGGGGGTCGACGAGCAGAACATCTCCAAGGCAGAGCGCGGCATACGGCGCGTGCTGCGGGAAATCGCCGATGGCGGCATCACGCCGGCCGAGCACCGACGTGCCCTAGCGCAGCTTCGGTCCGGCAAGCTGATGTCTCTCGAGTCGCTCACGGCGCGCATGACCATGCTTGGCAAAGGTGTGATGGAACAATCACGCCCGGAAGATCCCCGCGAAACGATCGAGGCGTTTGAGTCCGTCACGCGTGATGATGTCGCACGCATGGCCCAGCTGTACTGCCGGCCTGAGGCCTGGAGCACCTGCACGATGCGTCCATCGTCGGAACGCTCCTGAGAGAGGTTGGTCGGTAGCATGAATGCCCAGCAACAGGCCGCCCTCGACACGCACGTTCACTGCGCCGTACTGGCCAATGCCGGTGCAGGTAAAACGCAAGTGCTCGTGCAGCGCCTACTGCGCATTCTGGTGGTTGAGAACGTCGATATCGATGCCGTCGTTGCGATCTCCTTTACGCGCGCCGCCGCCATGGAAATGCGTCAGCGGCTGCATCACCTGATCGATG
>DNLG01000130.1 GCA_003488525.1 Bacteroidota bacterium
TCACACCTCACACCTCACACCTAAAACCTGTACTTCTCATACCAGATCTCGACCGTGGCCTTTGTTTTGCCGTTGGGATCTGCAGGTTTCTTGGGTTGTGAGGACTCGTTGAAGTCGCCCGTGATGGTGCGTGGGATCTCGAAGTTGGGCACCTCCATCATGAGCTTCGTGTAGGATGGAAGGCAGAAGGATGCTGCTTTCGGATTGCCATAGACCAGCTCGGCGGTGACCGAGCCACCGGTCTTGGAGGTGGCCACGACCTTATGGGTGAGCAAGGTTGCTGGATCGACGAACATGGTTGCCAGTACGACGTTGCCGGACTCGTCGGCAGGGATGATCTTGATCTTGCGCAGGGTGAGCCCCTTCCATGTTTCCGTACCCATGTCGATCGCCGCAAAGTCGCCCGACAGCAGAGACAGAGCGCTGAGCTCGGTGCTCTGCTTGGGGATCATCGCAAAGCCGGACGATGTGATCTTGGTTGTGTTGGGCGGCGTGAAGCTGAGTGTAGCACGCGACTCCGGGGCCTTGATGAAGGGAATGTCGACCTTCAGTCGCAGGTCGGCCGAATACTTGCCGCTGGATTCCATGCGCTTGCGAATGGCCATCAACAGGGCCTTCGCATCGGTAGACGCAAACGTTGTCGCTGGAACGATGCTCACAAGAGCCAGCGCGACTATCAGCAGGGGGCGGATCACGTCAGGATATCCTTTCGACGGATGATGATGTGTGCAGCCACGAAGCACCCGACGATGTGGACCATCAGGGCGATAAACGACGGAATGATACGGTCCCATCGCACCGGATCGTCGAAGAAGAACTTCCAGCTGTTCATGTGATTGGTAAAGAACAGCGGCCGTACATAGTCGAACAGGGGCACGTCGATCGCCGAAATAATGGTCATGACAATGATGATCGACATCGTGGTCATGATCGGACCAATGGCGTTTTCAACCAGCGACGAGCACAGGAATGCTACACTTGATACCGTTGCCATGGCCAGGAATGCCCACGCGTACGCAAAGGCGAAACGCCACATCAGATCATGTGCCTGCAGAATGGTGATCTGCTGGCGGATGATGAAGACCTCTCCGGTGCCAAGGAAACCGATGCCGAGTCCAAGCGAGAGCACCGCCATGCAGACGACGAGCAGAAACGTGTACGTGAGCGTGGAGAGATACTTGGCGTTGACCATTGTGGCGCGCGATAGGGGGCGCGTCAGCAACAGACGATACGTGCCCGCCGTGGCCTCACCGGCCAGCACTTCGCCGGCCACAAGCGTGATCAGGAATGGAACGTGCAGGTAGAGCGACGAAAAGATGATGTACGCAACGGCATATCCATTCAGAAGGTGACCCGTGAATTCGAAGTTGTCCTTCAGACCCGCCGTGGCAAACTTGAAGAACTGCTCGCCCTGCATGCTCATACCGACAACGACGATCGGGATCAGTACCGCGAGCGCAAGAAAGCCGATGAACGTTCTCCACTTGGAGAAGATCTTGGACATTTCAACACGATAGGCAGTCAGTATCATGCGGCCTCCCTGGTGAGCGAGATGAAGTACTCTTCCAGCGAGCGCACCGGAATGATGCCCTGCAGGGCCACACCGGCTGAACTGAGCATCGCCGCCACATGCGGGATCTCCGACTTCTCAAGCATCAGGATGACCGCTGCATCGGTGAACGAATGAACATGCTGTGCCAGCTGTGATGCCTTGATGATCGACAGCGCCGTTGCCGCATCCGGAGTCTCGATCGTTACCTTCATACGTCCGGCATTGAGCAGGTCCTGCACAGCCCCTTCAATGATCGCCTGACCCCGGTTGATGATCACCATGCGGTTCGCGGTCAGTTCGACCTCCGGCAGGATGTGGGACGACAGGAAGATCGTCTTCTTGTGATCGGCGGCAAGCTCGAGGATGAGATCGCGCATGTCCACCATTCCGTGCGGGTCCAGTCCCGTAGTCGGTTCGTCCAGCACGATCAGATCCGGCGAATGAAGAAGTGCCTGGGCAATTCCAAGTCGCTGCTTCATACCGTGGGAAAAGGTCTTCACCTTGCTCTCGGAGCGCGTGTCGAGTCCGACCATGCCGAGGACCTTCATGATCGCCGGCCGAGAAACATCTGCGCCACTGAGCCGGCCCAGCAGCTCGAGATTACGTCGAGCCGTAAGGTAGTTGTAGAAGTCAGGTCGCTCGACGATCGCACCGATCCGTGCAAGGATCTGCGTTCGGTGCGTATCGAGGTCCATCCCGAAGATCTTGATCGATCCTGAGGAGGGGGCGATCAGTGACATCATCATGCGGATCGTCGTACTCTTTCCGGCGCCATTCGGACCGAGAAAGCCATAGACGTCGCCCTGTTGAACCGTCAGATTGAGTCCGTTGACGGCATTGAACGAGCCGTACCTCTTGTGAAGGTCACGGATCTCGATGACTGGAAGTGACATTGCAGATCACAATGCGGCTACAAGGCGTTTGAATGCTCGACCCCGCTCTTCGTAGTTGGCGAACATGTCGAAGGACTTGCAGGCAGGTGAGAACAGCACGACGTCGTCGGCAAGTGCCATATCAGAGGCGATACGAATGGCATCTTCCATCGTTTCGGCCTTTACACAGCGCTTGGTCGTACACCAGTGGTTGAATATGGCTTCCGCTTCTTCGCCGATGCAGACGATAGACTTGACGTTGGCGGCCACCAGCCCGTCGAGTTCAGCATAGTTGTTGCTGTCCCCACGGCCGCCGGCAATCCACACGATCGGTCTGTCATAGCTCGAAAGCGCGTACCACGTGGCGTTAACGTTGGTGGCCTTCGAATCGTTCACAAAACGGGCCCCTTTATGAATTCGTACATTCTCGAGGCGATGCTCGACTCCGCTGAACGACATCAGCGAATCACGAATATTCTCATTGCGCACTTCAAAGGCGCGGGCCGCCAAGGTGGCTGCCATGGAGTTTGCTGCGTTGTGAACTCCTGGCAATCCAAGACGTCTCAAGGACATAAGGATCTCCTCAGTATGCTGCTGATCCCGAAGAACGATTTCACCCCCCCGGATGAATGCTCCATCAACCTCACGAGTGGTGCTGAAGAAGCGTACCGAACTTCGGACTGCTGATGCTGCCGGCGCGACTGCCGGATCATCAGCGTTCAAAATTACAATGTCATTGGCCTGTTGGTTCGAAGCAATTTTCCACTTTGATTCAACGTATTGGGAAAACGTGCCGTGATAGGAGAGATGATCCGGCGTAATGTTCAAGATCATACTCACGTGCGGACGGAACGTCTTGATGGTATCGAGCTGATAGGAACTGCATTCGGCAACGATGACGGTCTGCGGCGGGATCACATCAACCAGCGCACTGAGAGGAGTTCCGATGTTTCCCGCCGCAACAGCGGCGCGTCCGCTCTGCTGCAGAATGTATGCCGTCAATGCCGTCGTGGTGGTCTTGCCATTGGTGCCGGTAATGGCAATG
>DNLG01000088.1:0-200 GCA_003488525.1 Bacteroidota bacterium
CGCTCCTTGTCCTCTGCGGCTTGATCCTGAGCATCGCGCTTCATCTTCTCCACCTCGGTCTTGTCACGACCCGACGATCCGGTGATGCGGATGTTCTGCTCCTTGTTGGTGGCCTTGTCTTTTGCCGTGACACTGAGAATTCCGTTCGCATCGATGTCAAAGGTGACCTCGACCTGCGGAATGCCACGCGGTGCCGGCGG
>DNLG01000088.1:488-3703 GCA_003488525.1 Bacteroidota bacterium
GCCGGGATCATCGGCGTCATCACACCACCCATCGTCTCAATACCGAGCGACAGAGGGGTCACGTCCAGCAGAAGAACATCCTTGACGTCGCCCGAGAGAACGCCGCCCTGAATAGCTGCGCCAACGGCCACAACTTCATCGGGGTTGACGCCCTTCGAAGGCTCCTTGCCAAAGAAGTTCTTCACGAGTTCCTGGATCTTCGGGATGCGTGTTGAGCCCCCTACCAGGATCACTTCGTCGATCTGCGATGGCGTGAGCTTGGCATCACGGAGTGCTGCCTCGCATGGCTTGAGCGAACGATCGAAGAGATCGGTGCAGAGTTGCTCGAAGCGGGCACGCGTGATGTTAACGTTCAGGTGCTTTGGACCCTCGGCCGTTGCCGTAATGAACGGCAGGTTTACGTCCGTCTGCAACATCTGCGAGAGTTCGATCTTAGCCTTCTCGGCTGCTTCGCGCAGACGTTGAAGAGCCATTGGATCCTTTCGAAGATCAATGCCTTCGGCCTTGTTAAACTCGTCGGCCAGGAAGTCGATCAGTCGCTGGTCGAAGTTGTCGCCACCAAGGTGCGTATCACCGTTGGTAGACTTGACCTCAAACACACCGTCGCCGATCTCAAGGATCGACACGTCGAATGTTCCACCACCGAGGTCATACACGGCAACAACCTGGTTCTGACCCTTCTTGTCGAGTCCGTATGCCAGTGCAGCCGCCGTCGGCTCGTTGATGATCCGGCGCACCGTAAGACCGGCGATCTCACCGGCATCCTTGGTGGCCTGACGTTGTGCGTCGTTGAAATAGGCAGGTACGGTGATGACGGCCTCGGTGATCTTCTCACCCAGATAATCTTCAGCTGTCTGCTTCATCTTCTGGAGCACCATGGCTGAGATCTCAGGGGGCGAGTAGAGTCTGCCGTCAATGTCCACGCGAGCCGTGTTGTTGTCGCCGGCAACGACGGCATAGGGTACTCCCTTTGCCTCGTCGGAGACTTCATCCATCTGCCGACCCATGAAGCGCTTGATCGAGTAGATCGTGTTCTTCGGGTTGGTAACAGACTGGCGCTTTGCCGACTGGCCGACAAGGCGCTCTCCGCTCTTTGTGAATGCGACGACCGACGGCGTGGTACGCATTCCTTCAACGTTCGCGATCACAACAGGCGTGGTGCCTTCCATGACGGCGACGCAGGAATTCGTCGTTCCGAGGTCAATTCCGATGATCTTTCCCATTGGGAATCCTTAAACCTAAACGTGTGTGAATGTGAGTTGCTTACGAGATCTTGATCTCTTGTTCCTTGTGCATGGCCGGCTCTTTCTTTGCCACCCATACCGTCAGAACTCCTTTGTCGAATGATGCCTTAACCGAATCGAGCTTGAGATCGCTCGGCAAGGTGAACGATCGCGAGAACGAACCGTAGTTGCGCTCTATGCGGGTGTAGTTCTTGTTCTGCTGCTTCTCTTCGCGCTTCTTCTCTCCGCGGATCGTCAGCACGCGATCGTCGGTCACGGTGATCTTTACGTCCTTCTTATCCAAGCCCGGAAGCTCAGCATGGAAGGAAACGCCCTCAGCTTCGTCGCAGATATCAACGCGTGGTGTGAAATCGCCGATCTCGAACTGCAAGCCTCCATCATTGAAGCCATCAAACAATTCGTTCATACGGCGAAAAACCGTATCGACTCCGCGAAACGGATCAACTTTGATCAGGGACATTGTCGGTCTCCTAGTGGTGATGAGGAAAGACATTTGTGCTCCCAATGGCCATTGGTGGAACTGCGGTGATGACGTTCCTCTTGGAAAATCGTGCCAATCACGAAAAACTGCCGTAATGGCAGAAGCGCGCGCTAAGTGCAAGTCAATACGACAGTTATACGGTGACAATGTATGTCATGTTGTCACTCGCCGCTCGTCACTTGACTCTACACGCTCCGACATACTTCGGTGACCAGTAAGCATCGGAGAAGGGGGCTATGCTCACCCCTTTGGATGAGGAGCTGTGGATGAACTGTTTGTCGTTCAGCGCTATCCCAACATGATTGATGCGTCCACCCGAGAGCGAGAAGAACACCAGATCGCCCCCTTGAAGATTGGTTCGCTCCACGACCGACCCTGTGCGGTACATCTCGGCGGAAACGCGTGGCAGCGCGATGCCGTTGGAGGCAAAGCAAAAGGAGACGAATCCCGAGCAATCAAAACAGTCTGGCGTAGTCCCGGCATTGCAGTACGACGTTCCCAGCAGGTCAATTGCCTGATCAATGACGGGTTGAAGGGCAGGGGGCGCAGTGCTCCGCACGCGTGAAGTGCTGGAGCAGCCGCTGAGCGCGGCGATCACGGCACCAAGAACAATGAGCCGGAGCCCCTTATGCATCCTTCTTTTGAGGTATCAATATTGAGGCCAGCACGCTTACCGAGAGCACGACGGCGATAACGCCGAGGGCGATCTCAATGGGCATGACGTAGAAGTCGTGGATCAGCATCTTAACGCCGATGAACGACAGGATAAGACTCAGGCCGTACTTGAGGTAGTGGAAGATGCCCATCACGCCGGCCACGGCGAAGAAGAGCGAGCGCAGTCCCATCACGGCAAAGACGTTCGAGGTGAAGACAATGAACGGGTCTTTGGTAACAGCGAAGATGGCCGGAATAGAATCGACGGCAAAGACGAGATCGGTGAACTCAACAACGAGTAGAACCAGAAAAAGGGGCGTGAACCAGCGAACACCGTCCTTGATGATCCAAAACCGATCCTGGTGGTAACCGGGGGTGATGCGCAGGTACTTGCGCGCGATTCTGACAACGGCGTTCGCCTCAAGCTCTTCGGCCTCCTCGTCACTGAAGGCCATGCGAATACCGGTAAAGATCAGGAAGGCACCGAACACGTAAAAGATCCAGTGGAACGTGGCGATCAGCGCCGCACCGATGGCAATCATGGCGCCGCGCATGACCAGGGCGCCGATGATACCCCAGAAGAGCACCTTGTGATGATACTGCGGGGCGACCTTGAAGTACTTCAGGATCAGGATGATCACGAAGATATTATCGACCGAGAGCGACTGCTCCAGCAAGTACCCCGCAAAGAACTCCTGCGCCGCCACGGGCCCCTTTTCGTAGTACACGAAAAGGTTGAACAACAGGGCAAGGCAGATCCAGAACACGGTCCACCCCACGGCTTCGCTGACCTTGACGACGTGTGGCGTTTTATTGAACACACCGAGGTCGAGTGC
>DNLG01000088.1:3984-6803 GCA_003488525.1 Bacteroidota bacterium
TGGCATGTCGCTCGTTTTCCGCGCCTACCATGCCCTCCAACGCACGGGGATGCAATCTCCGTCGGGCGAGCCGACATTCGCCGTGTTTGCCTTTGCAAACATTCTCACATCACTTCTCGATAAGCACAACCCCGATGCTATCGCTGTGGTCTTCGACACACCCGAGCCAACGTTCCGTCATTTGATGTACGACCAGTACAAAGCGCACCGGGATGCTTTTCCCGAGGACCTTGTCCCGCAGCTTGCCCGAATCAAGGAGCTGATCTCGCTTATGGGGCTCGAGATGGTGGAGATGCCGGGCTTTGAGGCCGATGACATCATTGGAACGATCTGCCGGCGCGAGAGTAATGACGGACATGACATCCTCTGCGTGACATCCGACAAGGACTACTTCCAGCTCGTGAACGACAAGGTCAAGATCCTTCGTCCGGGTAAGGACGTCGGCGAGTATGATGTTATGGACGCTGTGAAAGTCAAAGACAAGTTCGGCGTGGGCCCCGACCATGTCATTGATGTGCTGGCACTCATCGGCGACTCTTCCGACAACGTTCCCGGCGTAAAGGGCGTCGGTGAAAAGACCGCCATTCCGCTGATTGAGCAGTTCGGCTCACTCGAAGCACTCTACGAACACCTTGAAAAGGTCGAGCGAGCCTCGGTGAAGAAGAAGCTCGAAGAGAGTCGAGACATGGCGTTTCTGTCCAAGCAACTCGTGACCATCCACACAGATGTGCCGATCGATGCAAAGCGCGTGGCCCTGGTGCGCAGGCCCATGGACGGTCTTGCCATCGATTCCTTCTGCGAAGAACTGGGCTTTGGAACGCTTCGCCGGAAGTTTGCCAAGTACGCCCAGGCCAGTGGAGCCGACGTATCAGCAACATCCGACGTTTCCGCGCGACATGAGAGTAAGCTCTCACCGGCAGAGCCTACGCATCATCTGACGATCCTCTCGGACCTTGCGCACGACTACACCCTGGTTGATACGCCCGGTGGTCTTGAACAGGCCATCACAGAGTTGAAGGGATCTGCAGAGCTCTCGTTTGATCTTGAGACCACCGGACTCGATGCAATGCGCTGCCGCATCGTTGGCGTTGCATTGTCGGCTGCCGAGGGCAAAGCCTACTACATTGATGTCGATGATCCTGATCCTCTCGAAGGGGGCTCACTTTTCGGTGAGCACGGCGGTGGACATGGTCTGCCGGTAGCCGATGTCGTAAAGGCCATCAAGCCCCTTCTTGAAGACCCGTCGATCGAGAAGCTGGGTCAGAACGCCAAGTTCGACATGCTGATTTTAAGTCGGTATGGCGTTAGCGTAAGCCCCCTGACATTCGACAGTATGCTTGCCAGCTACGTGCTGGACCCGGATAGGCCACACAACTTGGACGCACTTTCCGAGCGGTGGCTGAAGTATGCGCCGATCTCGATCACGACGCTGATCGGCGAGAAGCGCGGACAGCAGCTGTCGATGCGCGAGATCGATCCGGCACGCGTGTCGGATTATGCCTGCGAGGACGCCGATGTTGCACTGAAGCTTCGTCACACGCTGCAGCCGGAGCTGGAAAAGTCAGAGCTGCTCGACTTTGCCCGCAGGGTGGAGTTTGCGACAGTGCCTGTGCTGGTGACGATGGAGCGCAATGGTGTCTGTATCAATACCGAATCGCTCAGCGGACTCGGAGAGTTCATGCGCAGCGAGGCCAAACGTCTTGAAGCCGAGATCTGGCAGGAGGCGGGCGAGGAGTTCACCATCGCCTCGCCGAAGCAGCTGGCCGAAGTGCTCTTCGAAAAACTGATGCTGCCGGCATCGAAGAAGACCAAGACCGGGTACTCGACGGATTCGTCCGTCTTGACGGAGCTTGCCGAGTCGTACCCCATCGCCCAGATGATCCTCGACTACCGTCAGGTGGAGAAGCTCCGCTCGACGTACGTGGAATCCTTGCCAAAGCTCATCAACCCGGATACGGGGCGCGTGCACACGACGTTCAATCAGACCGTGGCCGCAACCGGACGCCTGTCATCGACCGATCCCAACCTCCAGAACATTCCGATCCGCACCGAACTTGGACTGCGCATTCGCAAGGCATTTGTGCCGCAGCGCAAAGGATGGGTGATGGTCTCGGCTGACTATTCCCAGATCGAGCTGCGGATCATGGCCGCAATCTCCCAGGACGAGAATCTCCGCTCGGCCTTTGCCTCCGGGGCTGATATCCACTCGGCCACCGCTGCAATTCTGCACGACGTACCGATCAGCGAGGTGACCTCCGATCAGCGTCGCGTAGCCAAGACCGTCAACTTCGGTATCATGTACGGACTCGGTGCCTTTGGCCTTGCGCAGCGGCTCGGCATCCCCCGCACCGAAGGTCAGAAGATCATCGAGAGCTACTTCGAAAAGTATCCCGGCATCAAGCGCTACATGGACGAGACCATTGAGTCGACCCGTGAAAGGGGCTATGCAGCCACCATTCTCGGACGTCGTCGGTTCTTCCCATTGATCAATGCCGCTAACCGCGGACTGCGTACCGCCGCTGAGCGTGCGGCGATCAACATGCCCATTCAGGGCACGGCTGCCGATATGATGAAGCTCGCCATGATCCGCGTTCACAACCGCATGCAGGCCGAAGGCCTGGCCTCCATGATGCTCCTGCAGGTACACGACGAACTGGTCTTTGAAGCACCGGAACATGAAGTCGAAGCCCTGTGCGCCCTGGCCAAACATGAAATGGAACATGCCCTGCCCCTTGACGGCGTACCCGTAGTGGTGGAGTCAGGATCGGGCCCGTCGTGGTATGAAGCGCATTGATAGGTTTGGGGTGTGGGGTTTGGGG
>DNLG01000088.1:6981-7199 GCA_003488525.1 Bacteroidota bacterium
ACAGTGTCGCGAACGCGGGAGTTCATCTTCACACGCATGGATCTCCGCTTTCGCGGGGATGACAACCAATGGGCGAGACGCAGTCTCGCCCGCATCTTGTTTTTCTGAAAAATTTCGAATCACACCTTTGTGTTGGTTTCGAAATCTTCGCTAGCCCCTATCAGAAGGGGCGTAGGGCGCTTCACGCGATGAAAAAGTAGCTGTCCCAAAATTTCAAT
>DNLG01000024.1:0-12189 GCA_003488525.1 Bacteroidota bacterium
CTGAAGGTTCACATTATCAGCGCCGAACACCGCGCCCTCGTTGAGCGCGCGGGTACTGATCGTCAGAAGCGCCCGATCAGTTTCCGAAAGGGGCTTACCAGACTGAGAGGCGATGGCCACCGTTGCATGTGGCGCAGGAGTCGTCTGTTCAACGGACATGCCGGACATGTTGATGATCTGCCCGGATAGTGGGCCCATGACGGCGCAATGCGTTGGCGTCTCGATTCGAAGTGTACCCTTGGTTGCATCGCGGAATATCTGCTCGTTCTCTGCATCAAGAGCGGCCAGATCGACCACACCTGAGAGTGCCGATACCTCAAGGTGCGGCAAGAACGAAGATTGGGGCATGAGAGTCTGATTCATCGAAACACGGCGGAACAGCGGAATCCGCTGGTCAGTGGTGACCGGTAGTCCGAATGGCGTCTGGATGTGGAAACGCGGCAGCTCCACGGTCTCAGCGGAGTGGTCGATTACCAGTTCCTTGACGGAGGGCACAACAGCCCCCGTGCGCATCATCGAGGACGTCCACGGGAACATTGACAGAACGTTGGGCTTGTTACGCAGCATCCAGTAGTCGAGCGAGTCGACAGTTGTTCCACCAACGCGACCGTTATCCGAGAACACACTGAAGAACACACCATCCCAGTCCTGAAGGCCCGCATAGGACGGGAGATAACTCATCAACTCGGACATATGAGCGCGCGGATATTGCACCGAGGCGTGAGTAACGACGAATGCCTTACCCTTGGGCCGCACACGAGCATGGGCGTACAGATCCCCATAGGGGTCAGCCGCGATGCTGTTGGCCTCTGAGCGCCACTCGACGTTGGAGAACACATCATACTCCCTTGCCGCATCAAGCTCGAAGAAGCTTACAAGTCGAGACGATGGACACAGCAGCACCTGACTCTTAAGCGTATCGCGGACCATTCTGCGAATGCCCGTCAGCATGGTGCGGAAGTTTTCGTACACAAATCGGGCATTATCACGTGACCGTCCAACCGTGATCTCCCCGTCGAGCATTGTAGACATGCGGATGTTGTTCCTTGCAAGCGTTTCGCCGCTACGCACACCGCTTCGGTTGACCTCGCGAAGCTGTACGTCATCGAAAAACACATCTCCTGAATCGGCACCAACGAAGAACCCCAATGCTGCCGTCGTGGAGTCCGTGACCGTGGCCGTGAAGGTGTAGGTGTATTTCTTCCATGCCGACGAGATCTGCATGGTCTGCGCAAGCCCATAGGAGTTGTATGGCGAGGTGCCATTGAACACATACAGGAAGATCTCGCGACTACCGCGCTGTGGCGTGGTCTTAGCCCAAAAACTGAGCTCATAGGTCTGAAGGTGCCGCATGACCGGCAGGCGCTGAACCAGCTGAATAGAATAGGATGCGCGACCCGGATCAAGCTTGTTGAGGCGAACACGGCCCGACGATGCACCTTGCTGCTTGTCGGCATCACTGTACTGGAGGAGCGCTTGCGCCCCTCTCGTATTGTCAATGCTCAGGATCCATGCACTACTGAAGGGATCCTCGAAGTCGCCATTGAGAACCACATTCTGCGTCGACTTTGCCGTGGCCTGCCAGGCACTTGCAAGAGCAGCGTCTGTCTTGTACGTCGACTCAAGCCACGCGTTCCAGAGAGAGTCAATGTGGGCAACGTGCAGCTGGCCAGTCGAGGTTGACAGGCCATTCGGGTTCGGGCGAATAATGTCGTTTGTGTAGAGCCAGAAGGCGGCCGGAGAGGCGTCCTCGGCAGCAATGACGTATGCAAGGGCGGGATCGTCCTTGTAGGCGACACGGCTGAATTCGTTGACGTGTGACAACAGCGCACGCATGATATCGCGGTGCAGTTGCTGGATGCGACGGTTGAACAGCACAGGCACTCGAGCGCCCCACCCGGTCGAGTCGTACTGCAGCACACCATCACCCTGACGCGGCGTCCATGTTGACTGGAAGGTGAACACGTAGTAGATAGCATGCTGACGCAGTTGATGCATGAACCAGTCGAACTTCTGCATCTGCAGCGGGTCCAGCCCATCCTGGAGTGTAGAACTTGTTCCGGCACGAAAGATGCTCGTTGTTGGCCAGGCCGTGATGTCGAATGTGTTAAGTCGGACGGCATTAATGCCAAGACTTCGAAGTCGACGAGCGATCGTAATCGCATTTGCGCTGTCTGGCATGGCCGAGAACCACTGCAACGTTGTACCGACAAGCCGTAGTCGTGAGCCGTCTGCAAAGCCCAAATGACCGTCGCTTGTTAATATCACCCTGCCTCTCAACCCTGCTGGCTCCAGCGGGAGCCCCAGCAGCGCAGTATCGAGATTCGTGTCGTGATCAATGGCAAAAGCATATGGATTTGCAAGGGGCTGAGCATGGGACGTCACCACGGCAGTTAACGCCGTCAGTGCGATCATGAGCGCTGGGATGGTTCTGTTCAGGCGTGACATCATGGTCCTCATCGGGTGATCTGGATCGTTGTATGGGCAATGCTTCGGCCCGCATGCAGCGTCACGACGTACGTACCGGCTGGCATTCCAACCAGATCGATGCGGCCGACGCCCGTCCATGACTCTACGGAAGCTGTTCTGTGCTGCACCCCGCGCACGTCCGATACTGTAAGCCAGGCATCGGACTGCGCATCAACGTTGACCTGCACAACGACGAAGTCACTTGCAGGGTTGGGGCCGATACGCACAAAGGCCTGTCGCGTCTCCGCCTCGTCAACAGATGTGGTGGCCTTTCGGAACAATGCAGGAGCCCCTTGACTGAAATCACGGAACAGCAGCTGTTGTGCCGTGCTAGCCTGCAGGCCGAACCATTGCAGCAGGACGCTGGCATAGACGTCGCGATAGTCGTACTGCATGAGCAGGTCACCGATCGGATCAAGATTCACAAGATCCGGGTTAGCCCCATGGATCCTTCCACCTTCGACCTGCGCACCGAAGACGAAAAGGGGCGCGGCCGTACCGTGATCGGTACCAACGCTGCCATTCTCGTGCACCCGGCGTCCAAACTCCGAGAACGTCATTCCTGAGACACGATCAGCATGACCGCGATTCTTCATCTCCTGCATGAATGCCGTCACGGCATCACTGAGCTCGCGTAGCAGGTTCGCATGCACACCCAACGTCGAATCGTCCGTTGTTGTCTGATTGGCATGCGTGTCGTAGTTGTTGTTGGCCCACGAGATAAGGTAGATGCGTGAACGAAGTCCGCCCGCGATCAACTGTGACACCACTTTGAGCTTTGCACCGATGTCGCTTGCCGGAAACTGTACCGAGGATGCCCCCGACTTGTCATTGGCTTGCTTGACGACATTCGCGTACACATCGGCACTGCGGGCAATGTTGCGCATGAAGGCGATCTCGCGACCGGCAGGCGTATCAGACTGCTCACTGCTGGGAACATCTCCTGATCCTCCGCCACCGTTAACGAGCCGGTAAAACTCATCCGGATCGCGGAAGCTGATGCCCATTGGGCCGGCACTTCCGAGCATGGCCAGTGAGGTGGCATTACCGATCTGAACAGCGAGCGGGTGCGCCGGAAGTTCCGTAGGATAGGAGGGGGCGAGGGTGTGCAGATACCTGCCAACCCAGCCTGTTGATCCGAAAACATCGGCGTCGGTTGCCGTCAGCCAGATGTCGGTTCCACGGAAGTGCGAGCGGTCAGGATTCGGGTACGTCACTCCTTGCACAATTGCAAGCGTGCCCTCATCGTACATCGAACGGAATCCTGCCATCGCAGGATGCCATCCGAGGGTATCGTTGAGTGGCAGCGTCTTGCTTTTGGGGATCGCGATCGTTGGTCGGCGGTCGTAATACAGCCGATCGGTGAATGGCACGACCGTATTCAGGCCGTCATTTCCACCGGCCATCTGCACCAGTACGAGCACTCGGTCCTGCTCCTCGAGCAGTTGCTGCAGACGTGGATCGCCCCCTGCCAGAGCCTGCACCGATAGCGACTCGATCAGTGTCGGCAGCGTTGCAACGGCAAGTCCACCACCGGCAGCAGCGCGCAGAAAGGAGCGGCGCGGTATCCGTGAAGCGGTTTCTTCATTTGTTGGATTGGTGTTCATAACGGTCTCCGCGTTCATCACATCAGTTGGAACTCAGGCATCCGCACGATGGCCTGAATGAGAAAACGTGCACGCTGTACGGCAGAGGGCGCGTTCACATCCCACTCATACTTCTGTGCTCCGGCAAGCATGATCTCAAGGAGTGCTTCATGCTGCTCCTTCGTGATCGGGATCGCCAGCAATGCCTGAGCTACATGGGCAACGATCTTGTCGGCATCGTTCACCTCGGGGAACTGCTTCATGAAGGCGATCACATCAGGAATCAGATTACGTCCGGCATCATCGGTCAGCTTCGACGAGCTTCCCACCTGGCGCCCGTCGATAAAGCTCTCGCCGAAACGCTGCCGCTGCGGGAAGGTTGAACTGGTGATCCAAGCGTGGTGCCCCTTCCATCCCTCCACCGTTGGCGGATAGAACGGCTCCTGCGTCAGACGCGTCATAACCTGCGATACATACTGACGGCTGACCGTTGTCACATTCAATGCCGAGGCCAGACCGACCACCAGTTCGAGCGGGCTCTTGATCAGGGCCCCACGCAGATTCGGTGTGAAGAAGTACTCGCTCGAAAGAAGCGTTAGAAGAACCGGTCGGATCCGGTATTCGCTACTGCGGAGAATCTTGGCCACATCCTCAATCGTCTCTGCCGAGGGCTCATGTTCCACATAGGCTCGCAGCAGCTTGCGCGCGATGAAGCGTGCGCAGGCCGGCTGCCGTAGCGTGATGTCGATCACATCTTTCCACTCCCATGGGCCGGTCTGACCCAGAATGGTCTTCTCACCGAGGTCTGCCAGCTGACGGTTGTACGTCCCAACAAGCCCGGAGATACGCCAGCCTGTGAAGGCACGCGCAGCTTCCAGCACATCATTCTCTGTGTAGTTGCCGATGCCGAGCGCGAACAGCTCGAACCACTCCCGCGCAAAGTTCTCGTTCGGCCGGCCCTTGATGCTCTGATCACCGTTAAGGTATCGCAACATGGCAGCGTCGCCGACGATACGTCGGGACATCTCGGCGTAGTCGAAAGCATTTGACCGGAGCATCTGATGCTGCCCAACCATCCAGTGAGCAACGTATACAGTGAGGTAGTCACTCGTGAAGGTGTTGTGCCACATCATGATCAGGCGTTCACGGACCGATGTCGACGTTAGAACCCGGTCAATCCACCACCGCTGCATTTCGATCCACAGCTTATAGGCCTCATTGAAGTCGACAACATTGGGTGTCTTCGCCGCCCACTCAGGTGATGGGAAGGGGGCTTCCGGAGCATCCAGGAGCGCCGCAACAGCCTCGGCTGGACGCTTTCCAACGATGCTTGCAGCCAGAGCATACGTCGGCTGAAGCGTCATGCGGCGCACCAGGTGAAAGGCCTCGTCGAGCGTTAGAGGACTGGTTCGTTCTCGCAGATTGGCCATGTGGATTCTCCGTCAGAGATATCGATGATGCAGTTGACTCCGATAATACGGACTCGGGAATGTATCCAGATTCCATCCTATGTAGTTTTGTTACTGCCAATCTTTTCCCCTGGAGCTTCTAATGGCTGAATCCCGCGCACCGAAGCGCATGCAATCCACGGCGCAAACGCCGGTCCAGAAGTATGCCCCCTACCTGGCATACGGTTCGATCCTGGTTGTGGTTGTTGCCTTTTTTGCCGACGCATTGTTTGGTGGCAAGAACTTCATGAGTGGAGGCGACAACGTTGCCTTCTACTCGTTTGTGCCGTACCTGGAGGCAGCAAAGCAGACGGGCGAGTTCCCACTCTGGATGCCTTACATCTTCAGTGGCATGCCGTCGCTTGCTTCCTTCCTGGCCGCCGGCGATCGCACGTGGGATGTCGTCGGACAGGTGTTGTTTGCCTTGCCGCGGGCGATGGGTGATGCAACGAACAACGACACCACGCGACTGGTGCTATGGTATGTGATCTATGGCTGGGGAGTGTATACTCTTTGCCGTGTGAAGGGGCTCGAGCGCTCTGTTGGCGTGTTTTCCGCCATCGGTGCCGTGATGAGCACGTTCGTCATCGTGTGGATCATGATCGGCCACAGCACGAAGCCTGTTTCGATGGCCACCCTTCCATGGATCCTGCTGGCTCTTGAGCGCCTTCGTGAACGCTTTACGCTGGCGAACCTCTTTCTTCTGATCCTTCCGCTGATCGTATTGGTATCGGCCACCCACCCGCAGATGATGTTCTACATCGGATGTGCGACGGCCCTTTACATGATCGTCGAACTGATCACCCGCCTGATCACACGCACCGGCTGGGTTGACGTGCTCAAGGCAGGGGGAGGACTGGCCATCGCCGGCGTGATCGCTCTTGGCACGCATGCCGACATGTTTCTGGCAACTCGCCAGTACACGACAGAGTCGACGCGTGGCTCGGCACCACTGGTTCAGTCAACAAGGAACAACCAGGACCAGTCCGGCGGAAATGACTACGAATACGCTACCAACTGGTCGTTTTCTCCGGGTGAGATGTACACGTTCATCGTCCCGAACTACTACGGTTTCGGCAATACCTCGGTCAGGACCAGCCGCGGAGCTCCGCCGCAGCGGGCCATGCTCTACTGGGGTCAGATGCCCTTCACCGATGCAGCGAACTATATGGGGCTGGCCGTTCTTGTGCTGGGTCTCATCGGCATGTGGCGCTATCGACGCGATCCGTTCGTGATCTTTCTGACGGTACTGTCATTCTTCGCCCTGCTGCTGTCGATGGGCAAGAACTTTCCTGTGCTCTACGACATCTTCTTTAACTACGCGCCGGCCTTCAACAAGTTCAGAGCTCCATCCATGGCACTCTGCCTTCTGCAGTTTGCCCTTCCTGTGCTGGCCGGCTACGGACTGACGGGTGTCATCGGCTGGGCGAAAGATCAGAGCGCTGAAAACCGTCGATCAGGCATGTGGGTCTTTATCGCCACGGTGGTCGTTGCGGGAGTGGTCTTCCTTGTGGCCATTGACGAACGTGACTACAAAACTGCCGTGGACACGGCGTTCATGGCGAAGAATGGTCAGAGTGCTCCTGCCGAGTATCTGGACATCGTGTATAACGAAATGCATGCCGACTCGCTGGCAGCGATGTTCTACCTCCTCGTGATCGGTGGACTTGTTGTGCTGACGGCAAGGGGCGTCGTGAAGCCGACGCTGGCCGTGTTCCTGTTCATCGGTATTCTGACGATCGATCTCTGGAGAGTTGACCGGCGTCCGTATGATCCCAAGAAGGGTTCGCCCGAACAGAATGTGTTCGCAGCCACGGATGTGGTCGGATTTCTCAAGTCCGACCCGTCAATGTATCGTGTCTGCGACCTGACGCAGTCAATGGTGCCTGCTAACTGGTGGGCGTACCACTTCATCGAGAGCGTAGGAGGGTATAGCTCGGCGAAGATGCGACTCTACCAGGACATGCTGGACGTGGCCGCACCGGGCCCCGGACGTGAGCCCGTTCCCGGCAATAGCATGATCCTGAATCCTTTCCTTTGGAACCTTCTCAACGTCAAGTATATCGTCGCGGATCGCCCCCTCTACCCTGGCGTCCAGCCAAGCTTCCGATCGCAGGAAACCGATGCACTGGTGTATGAGAACACCGACGTTCTTCCTCGAGCCTGGTTCGTTGATACCGTGCGCACTGAACCCAACCGCAGAAAGCTGCTGGAGCAGCTTCGCGATGGCACCTTTGATGCACGCCGCACGGCATACGTTGAGCAATCATTCGATGGCATGACCTCGCTTGGAGTGGACACCAACGCCCGTGCAACGGTCAAAGAGCGAACCAATCACCGCTTGTCGATCGGAACATCGTCTACTGCCGCTCAGCTTCTGGTTGTCAGCGAGATATTCTACAGCGAATGGAAGGCCTACCTGGACGGTCAGCCTATTGAGACCATAAAGACCAATTTTCTTCTGCGCGGCGTTTGCATTCCCGCCGGTACGCACACACTTGATTTTCGATTTGAAAGTCCATCCTTCAAGCAGGGCCGTACCATCAGCATGGCCGCCAATGGTCTGACGATTCTTATCGGACTTGGCGGACTGCTCATGTGGAGGCGTTCACGCAGCCAAACGCAGGAATCTGCATGACCGAGAACCTGCGACAGATATGTTCGAGCTCGATCACCACCAACGGTGCTCTGGTTCTCACGAGCGATCAGCTTGCCTCGATGTCCGTGGAAGATGCTGAAGATATTCGTGAGGAGTTCGGCTCGCATGCACTGCTACGCCTGCCTGAGCATGAGATCGACTTTTACGAATGGCTGCGTACAAGCGATCCGGCTGTGTGGACCGATCTGTGGGGCGATGAAGCACAGGCCCCTTACCTTGTCTCGATGACCTTTCTTAAGGACTTTGTCGGTGCCCCCGGTAAAGGGGCTTTCCTGATCTGTGATCTGCAGACGCAGGACAATTACTTTTTCACACCTGACATGCTCCTGGAAAAGGAATCGACGGCATTCGTCGGTGCCGTTCGTGAGCGATTCATCAGCGGTGGAACGCTTACCGTTGAGCAGGCGCTGACGGTGGAGATCTCTGCAGGTCCTGTCGATATATGGCACTTTGCCTTTCTGCGCGGCATCGATCTGCAGCGCGCGAAGAAGGCGGTAACTTCACTGGTCGATGATCGCATCATCGTGCACGTGCGGTCGGCCGACCACTTATCGACCTACTTTGACGTGGGCTAGGCCGAATGATCGTTGCGAAGTTCGGTGGCACATCGGTGGCTGATGCAGCAGCTCTGCGTCAGGTGAACACCGTTGTGTCGACCATGGCGGATGAGCCGGGCGGAGTGATCGTGGTCCTGTCGGCAACGGCAGGTACAACATCAAAGCTTCTCGACATTGCACGAAGAGCCGGCAGTGGCAAACCGTTCGAGGGTGAGCTGTCAGACCTACTTCAACGTCACCAGAACATCGCCGCCGAGCTGACGGGTAGTGCGGACTGTGTTTCCGATCTCCTCTTGGCATGCCAGGAGTTTGCCCAAGCCGTTGCAGAACTTGGCGAGTGGAATGATGCAACACTCGATGCATTCTGCGCCTTCGGTGAGCTCCTGAGCACGACGATCTATCATGCCTTTCGTCGCTCGTCGGGACTGGCCAGCAGCTTTGTTGATGCCCGCAGGCTTATCGCCACGGACGACCGTTATCAGAATGCGAACGTCGATCACGCAGGCACGCATGCGCGATGCAGCGCTGAACTTTCCGGCATCTGCACGACTGGTAACGTCATCGTCACGCAGGGCTTTATCGCGTCGAGTCATGACGGTATGACCACAACACTCGGACGCGGCGGCTCCGACTACTCGGCCGCGATCATCGGCGCTTGTGTTTTGGCACGCCAGATCAGGATCTACACGGACGTCAGTGGCGTGTTCACATGCGATCCACGGCTCGTTCCGGACGCTCTGCCACTGCGGTCGATCAGCTTTGACGAGATGCGCGACATGGCTTCATACGGGGCCAAGGTGCTTCATCCTGATACGCTTCTTCCTGCCGTCAGTGCCTCTATCCCGGTGTATGTTCTTAACACCTTCCGTCCTGATGACCGCGGCACCTGTATCTCCGACCAGCTCGTGCCACATTCCGAGCCACGCGGAGTATCTGTGCTTGACGAGGTTCTTAAGCTCACCGCGAGGCGCGAGATCGGAACATTGATCTCGCAGAATGAGCTCGTCACCTCCAGTATCGTTCTGACGATCTCCTCGAAGGACACGATGACGCTTTGTGTTCACACCAGTACCGCCCAAGCACGGGCTGCGATCGACGCGATAGCGCACGCACATGAGGTTCGTACTGATCTTTGCAGCCTTGTCTCAGTCACCGGACAGCATATGTCCGATGCGAACACCGTTGAAGATGTCAGCCGCAGTTTCGCCGCTGGCACCGACACGGCACAGATCTGCGTCGTGTCGGATACCTGCGTGATCGGGATCGTCGAGCGTGCCGACGCACACGCTTGTGTGCGCAGCCTTCACGGAATGATTATTCGTCGACAAGGCCGAGACGAATAGCCTCGCGAACAGCTCCTATGTGACGGAGGAAGAGAACGAATGAGACGCCGGTGACGGCAATTCGGAACTCGGTCACATCGGCACAATCAACAAACATCGTTGCCCGCAGAGTGCTGTTGGGCAAGCTCCAGGCCAGAACAGCCGTGGCGATGATGCCGGACATGGACGCGATGTGCACTTGACGACGGATCACGTAGTTGCCGGTCAGGTAGCCGAGAATCCAGAAGACGAGTGGCAGCGGATTCATCGCCGTAAGGCATCCGGTAGCTGTTGCAAGCCCCCTACCACCATCGAACTTCAGGAAGATCGAGTAGTTGTGTCCCAGTACGACGCCGACCGCAGCCCATGCCGTGGCGGCGAAATACGAGCCGTGAACGTACTGTGCAAGAAAAACGATGATCGCCCCCTTGGCCATGTCGGCAAGCATAACGCCGATGCCGGCGACCTTGCTCTGGCTGACGTCGTAGAGATTACGAGCCCCGACGTTGCCCGTTCCCTCCGTACGTATGTCCGTTCCGGCAGTCAGTCGGCGTACGATCCACGCCGTTGGAATTGAGCCGATGACGTATGCCACAGCTGCGATTGCGAGTAACCCCAGGTTCATGCTCTCCCCTTGAGAATGCGAAGTTGAATGAGTGAAATGGCCATCAGGATGATGAAAATGACGTATGCGACGGCACTGGCATACCCCATCGAGTCAGATTGTTCAAATGCCTGGTGATAGACCTCGTAAACGAGTGTCGAAGTAGCTCCAAGTGGGCCTCCCTTGGTCATAATGTACACTTCTACGAATATCTGAAAGCTCTTTATGCTGTTGATGACGACAACAAATAGTAATGTCGGGCGCAGCATCGGAAGTGTAAGTCGACGAAACTGCTGCCAGCGCGAAGCGCCCACAAGTTCTGCCGATTCATAGATGTCGGCCGAGATGGACTCCATCCCGGCCAGGAACAGCACCATATAGTAGCCGGCAGAGATCCATACGTCCATTGCCATGATCGCAGGAAGGGCCGTGCCTGGATTCAAAAGCCAGCCATCGGCCGGATACCCAATGCCCATCATGGCACAGATGACGTTCACGTACCCATCCCGGGCATAGAGGTTTGTGAAGACCAGGGCGATAACGACCAGTGAAGTCACCGACGGCAGGAAGAACGATGCCCGAAAGAATGATGCCAGCCGAGGAGTGCTTTGACGAACGGCCACGGCAAGCGCAATTGCAAGTGCCGTGGTGATCGGTACCGTTCCGAAGGTGAAGATCACCGTGTTCGTCATGGCATTCCAGAAATCCTTGTCATGAAATGCCCGTCGGTAGTTGTCCAGCCCGATGAAGGTCATCCTGTTGGTCAGCGTCTCGTAGTCACTTAGACTCAGTAGCAGCGCATAAGCCAGCGGATACAGCCAGAAGATCACAAACGTCACCAGCCACGGGGCAAGCAGCGTCCATGTATAAACCGTCTGTTTACGCACCGTGAGCCCCCTGAACAAGAGCACGCAACTCTGTGTACAGAAGTTCAAGCGGAAGCCCGACGATCGTGTAGTAACAGCCTTCGACGCGCGACACGAAAACGGCACCAAAGTCATCCTGAATGCCGTAGGCCCCTGCTTTGTCAAGGGGCGACCCAGATGCCACGTATGCATTGATCTCCGCATCGGAGAGCTCGCGAAATGTCACCAGTGTTGCTCTGGATGCCCTTCGCTTGCCCAGACCCCCTCCTCTTGCGACGAGGGCAAGACCGGTGTGGACGGTGTGAGTGCGGCCGCTAAGACGTCTGAGCATGTCGGCAGCCTCGGCCGCATCGGCAGGCTTATTCAGCACCGTATCGTCGAGAACGACCGTTGTGTCGGAACCGATAACGATCACATCGCCATCAACCATTTCGCTGCCGCGCATGGCCTTTCGAAAGGCAAGCTCCTGGACATATTCATGCGGTGGAATGGATGTAGCAACGGCATCCTCGTCAATGCTCGGGACGACGCTGCTGAAGGTAAAGCCGACGTGCCGCATAAGTGCTTGGCGGCGTGGAGACTGAGAGGCTAGAACCAGCGGCACCGGCAGGTGCAGAAGGTCATTCAGGACAATCATGGTGCTGCGAACATACCGACCGACGGTCGATATACCGACGG
>DNLG01000024.1:12431-22860 GCA_003488525.1 Bacteroidota bacterium
AAACTTCTCAAAATTCCAGTCTATCTCTCCGGCAAGCGAGGGATTCCCTCCGCCGGATGTCAGGAATTCAAACAGCGGCGCTTTGGAAGATCCCTTAACGACAACCTTGCTGAACATCGGGAACGTTACGTCGTACTTCGTCGTGCAGAACGTCTTGATCTCCTCGTCGGTACCAGGCTCCTGCGCACCAAAGTCATTCGCCGGAAATCCGAGTATGACCAGCCCTTTATCCTTGTACGAGCGGTAGAGCTTCTCCAGAGGAAGGTATTGCTTGGTGTGGCCACAGAAGGAAGCGACGTTAACGATGAGAACGACCTTGCCCTTGTAGGAGGATAGGTCGACCGTGGTGCCGTCAATCGACCGGACCGAGAAGTCATGCAGTGTAGTTGCCATGGACGTCAGGAGTGCTAGTGACAAGAAGAGCAGTTTCATGCGTTGATTCCGTTATCTGATGCCTTGTAAACAGCAAAGACAACCGGAGGATTCCCGCTTTGATTCACAAACTGCAGTCGAAGGCAACTGAAGCGATCCTGGGCGAGCTCGACCAGGTAGCCTTGCACCGACTCACATTCGGCCCTACCCTCGGGGTGTGAGTAGCAGACCACCGTCAGCAGTCCACCCGGCATAAGTAGCTCAAGAGCCTGTCGTATTGCGGCCATCGTCGTAGAAGCCTTCGTTGTAAGCTCCTTCTCTCCACCGGGCAGATACCCCAGGTTAAAGGTCACCGCTCGTATCGCTCCTTGATGATGGGGCTCTATGTGGTCGCGCATTGTCTCGTGTCCAGCCAGCAGCAGTCGGACATTCCCAGTGCCCTCACCAAGCCGCACGCGCGCCACGTCAAGTGCGACTTGTTGAATGTCAAAGCCGTATACCAGGCCCGAATGGCCGACGCATTCGGCAAGAAGCTGCGTGTCCCAACCATTGCCGACTGTTGCATCAATGACAATGTCTCCGACGCGCACATTGCTTCGAAGCATTCGGTGAACAGACGTGACGGCATTCTCGGTGTGCGGCTTCATTGGAACCACCGTTCGATGCTGATCTCGGGATCGATATCAGCCCCCTCCAAAACACAGCTGACAAGCTGTGCAGCAGCGTAAGGTCCCTGCAGCGCACCCTTGGTGCCAAGACCGTTCAGAGTGTATCTGTCTGGCTGCAGAGGATGCCGACCTACAAGCGGTCTCTTGAACTGTGTCGATGGTCTGATCGCAGCGCGCTGACCGACGACCGTGATCTCGTGATCGATCATCTGCCGTGCAGCTGCCAGCAGGTCCTGCCGCGCCTGAAGGGTCGGCGCGGGATCGTGGTCATCCCAGTCATGCGTCGCGCCGATACGATACCGGTCATTACCCATGGGAAGTATCCACGTACCATTGGTCAGAATGTGATCGATATCTAATCCCCGTATCGTAACATCAAGGATCTCACCCTTGGAGGGCTCGATGGGGAGCCACGACCAGTTCGGATCGTGCACTGCCCGGTAGCCCGTGCAGTCGATCACCGCAGATGCTGTAGCCGCATCAGGCGTCCAGACAACAACTGAGCGCATCATTGAAATCAACTGCGGAATATCGATCGTCGTCACATTGCCGTGCTGCATGCCGCCGTAAGGATACCGCACGCCGTCAACCACTCCCGGCATGATCTGCGTAACGGCATAGGGCGCAAGCTCGCCCGCACGCTCGCGTCGATGGAACCATTCCTGCATGGACGTGTCACGGAAGACCCTGCGCAGCGTCCACTCACGCTGTAGCTGTGAACTGAAATGCTGTTCGATCTCCGAATACGTTGCCCGTGCCTGCTCCATTAGTAGCTCGCCACGCCAGGTGGGCTTCAGGCGCTGACCCGTGATCGGCGTGATCATGCCTGCGGCAACGACGGACGACGTGTCGGACGACGCGTCATCCCAGGCACTGACGCGCACCCCACGCCGGATGAACTCCCACGCTACGAGCGCTCCGGCAAGCCCCATACCGACAATGTGTACCGAGGTCATATCTCGCGTCCGGCGATCCCCCGGATAACCACGCTCGCGCACGCGGCACCGAAAGCAGCCGGCAGGTAGGGGGCTGTCCCGAATGCCGAGCGTTTGAAGTTTGTGCCATCGGTGTACATGAGAGATTCATCATCGATCTCTTCGAGCGAATACACGGCTGTGATCCCCGTACGTATTCCAACACGGTGAAGCCGCTTACGCACGAACCGTGCAAGACGACATTTTTGCGAGTCTGCGATGTCGGCAATGCGGATCATTGAGGGATCGACCTTCCCCCCCGCCCCCATAGAGCTGACGATGCGAAAACCACGACGGTGGGCCTCGTGAAGCAGGGCTACCTTGGGGGCGAGCGAATCGATCGCATCGACAATGAAGTCATATGATGCCGAGAGCAACCGGTCAATGCGGGCGGGCGTTACAAACTCCTGCATCGGGATGACGGCCAGCTCCGGATTGATGTCACGCAGCCGCGAGCGCATCACCTCAATCTTGAGATGTCCCTCGGTAGAAGTCAATGCCGGTAGCTGACGGTTGCGATTTGACGGGTCGACCACGTCGCCGTCAACGATCGTCATACGCCCCACACCGGCGCGAGCGATGAACTCGGCAGCATACGAGCCGACGCCACCGAGTCCGACAACCAGCACGTGTGAACGTGTGAATCGGTCTACGGCCTCATCGCCCAGAAGAAGTCGCGTGCGGGATGTCCATCCCGCACCGGTCATCGCTTGAAGACGGTTTCGAAAGTCTGCTGCTGGATCGCGCATAGTTCCTCGATGCTTACGCCCCGAATGGTGGCAGCGGCAGCATAGACATCGGAAATGGGTGTCTGGTCCGTATCGGTCTCGAGAAGGAACCTCTCAGACGGACAAAGACGCAGGGCCTCGTGCAAGGCCGAAGAATCTCGGCAAATCGATGGACCGAACGATAGGATCATGCCAGCATCAAGGCATTGACGGGCAAGCTCAGCCCCCTTCACAAAACCATGAAGGATCCACGGCTGTGAGGGATCGACAAACTTGTGAACACGGAGTAGTTCATCATGGGCTTTAACACAGTGTACCACCAATGCACGCGAGACGCGTTCGGCCATGTCTGCGATGTACTCGAAGGCATCGATCTGATGTCCCCAAGGAGATGAGCATGACCTATCGAGGCCGCACTCACCGATACCCACAACGAGCTGTTCCTGCGTGAGATCTTCGAGGACATCGGCCACATCTCTCCAGTCAGCGGTCACATCCCAGGGGTGCAGGCCGACAGTACAGATTCCATCTGTTTCGAAGACCTCGGTGTCGGCATTGATACGTATGCTGACAACGGACGTGACATCCGGGTCTGACGCTCGATGGTGCGCGTGGGCGTCAATGTATTTCATCACTGAAGAGCAGGGCGACCGCTAAAGCGGGATCGACAATCACAATGGTTGGAGAATTTGGCCGGTAAATCTAGAAAAGAGACATCACTTCCTCAAAGCTCTGGCGCGTCCGTGTCGGAATCACCGCGGTTGGATGCCTCTCTGGCGGCCTTTGCCAGCGCTTCGTAACGAACACGTAACTCGTCGAGCGTCTTTTCTTCCATCTCTTCGAGGTCAAGCATGCGGTTGTGGGCTCCCTGGGTGACGCGGATGAGCTCGTCAAGCTTGAGGTGCAGTGCTTCAGTATCGCGATTCTGGGTGTTCTGGATGAGGAACACCATGAGGAAGGTAACGATCGTCGTGGCGGTGTTGATCACCAGCTGCCAGGTATCGCTGAACCCGAACAGGGGCCCCGAGGCCAGCCAGATCAGAATCGTCAGCACGGCCCAGGCAAAGGTTGACGGACGTCCGGCGAAACGTGCGACGGACTTCGCAAATCGGCCGTAAAAGCTTGGACGTCCGTGAAGAAGGCTCATGCTCTTCTCGGCATGGCAAGCCACGCGCAGGTCGGTATCAGAATGATGGCGCTGATCATCAGCCAGGCCGGATGTGGAAACTGAAAGAAGTTCATGACCGTAGCTGCAAGAATAAAGCCCCCTACCAAAAGAGTCGTCACGCGCTCTGCTCCCTTGGCAATGCGGATAGCAACCATGGAACCAATATAGGCCCCGGCACACCAGGCAACGAGCAAAGTGGCCAGGGCACCGAAGCTCATACCTTCTGCGTAGGCCTGCACAGCTGACGTGTCGGCAGGAGCGGGCATGGCTGCACCGTTCATAAAGAGTGAATGTCCGAACATCTCAATGGCGGCAATCACCAGAGCGCTGGCGATCACACCAGACAGTACTGCCAGAACAGTACGTATCGTTGAGTTCATAGCGACCATCCTCAGGCTGTTGTTCAACTACATCCGGACCGACAAAGTACCGCCATTACCGGCAATGTGGCAGAGCATCGAGTCCTCCAAAGAACCCGAAAGATCGGCATTGCTACGGAATGCTATCCGGAAAAAAGTACGGCGCTTGTAACTACTTCAACGGGTTCTCAATCAGAAGGTGAACCGTACGATTATAGAAGCGACCTTCGGGAATGGCGTTGTCAAAGTAGCTCT
Source organism: Bacteroidota bacterium (assembly GCA_003488525.1). Classification (GTDB taxonomy): domain Bacteria; phylum Bacteroidota; class Ignavibacteria; order Kapaibacteriales; family Kapaibacteriaceae; genus UBA10438. Next base: position 16,956 of record DNLG01000024.1, read on the forward strand.
GCTCGCCAACCCCCGAAATACGGGAATCCTTGGCACGAAGAACCCGTGCTACCGATCGAGCACGTTTTTCGGAGAGATTCTGATTGAAACCCTCATCTCCCATTAGGTCTGTTGAACCAGTGATCGTAACTGTGGATTCATCACTGATGTCTTTCTTAACCTCATCAAGGTATCTCACATTGTCCTGCTCTACCTCGGCGCGTCCAAAGCCAAACGACATGAGAGTGTATCGTACGATCTCTTTGTCTCCAAGACGTTCCCGGCGCTTTTTGGCAATCGTTATCTGCTGAACGGAGATCTCATCCGTCGGTGAGGTGAACTCCTGCGCACCGCGGTCGGAAACGCGAATGTCATACTGCAGCGGAGTCTCTGTCTTTGGAAGTGATGTCAGGTTGTCTTGCAGATACCAGTCGATAGTCTGTGGTGGTTCTCCCTCGCCGTTGAAGGCCTGCAGCAGGACGTTGTCCTGCCTGGCAGCCAGTGAGTACGATCCCACCCCTGCTGCTGATTCACTTTCAATCACGAAACGCACGATCGGTGGACTGGCGATCCGAGTGGTATCTCGCGTCACGAGTGGGGCTAGGATAGCCGGGTCATTGGAGCTGATCTCTGTTCGACGATTCTCAGCCATACCCTCGGATTCTTTGACATTAGAGGGGTTGGCGGGCAGATTTCGTGTCCTGACATCGATGCGTGCGGGTTCTATGCCCCATACGTTCGTCAGATAGGCCTTTACGACATCGGCCCGACGTTGCGATAGAGTGAGATTACCCTTTTCGGCTCCTTCATTGGAGTTACATCCCGTCAGAGTGATCGTGCTCTGCTGATTATCGCGCATCCGCCTACCCACGATGTTCAGAATGTTGTAGTACACGCTCACGAGGTTTGTGTCATTGAATCGCTCAGGGTTGAAGCCCGATGTTTCATTCATAGAAATCCGTCGGTACTTCTGTTCAAGTTTGTCGGAACCACTTTCAAAGAAAATGTATGGTAATAGTGGCTTGTGCGTTCGGGAGAGGAACTCTTCAATGGTCAACCGGACTGCCGCTTCCGGTTCAGCCCCGGGTGCTTGCAGTCCAAAGGCCTTCACAGCCGCAACGAGACGAACCGACTGCTCAATCGGTGGGTTCGGAAGGTCAAGCATTGGTGGAGAGTACTTCAGGGCGACGCCAACCCTGAGTGAGTTAACGGACCAACTGAGATTGCTTACCACGTTCGTCAAACCAACAGAATACAGGATCTCGGGGGTCAGAAACCACCGGCTACCGCGAAACAGAGGAATGTCGAAGCTCAATCCGGCAGTAAAGGCACCGTATAGACTTGAGGCATTCGGGAGAGCGCCGCTGCCGACCTCGCGGGCAACATTGAGCGCTCCCTGGCTCGGCTCGATCAGTCCTTCTGTTTGCGTGAAGGAGTTCTGCATCATATACCCAAACGTCGGACCGGCATGGACGGTTAGGCGGTCCGTCAACCGATAACCGATCAACGGCTCAATACTCAACGAGCTCAGTGACGAGACCAATTCATGACGAATGATACTGTTCACCGGCCTGCCGGCAATATTCACCGTCGTTGGCTCATCATTTGTGAGCACGCCGCTGTGGGGCATGAACAACAATCGTCCGGAGAGGATCCAGCTTGGCGATAACGGTGTTTGATACAGAATCCCAAGCGACATCCCACTGCCGGAACCATCGCCAAACGACCGTGAACAGCACGGAACATCCGGTAATGACTGGAAATCTGGGTTGTGCATCGCAGCAACATAGTGCCCCATGATACCATATGCCCTGCGTTCAAGCTGCGCCATTGATGTCATGGGATAAAACAACAGACCAAGGGTCAAGCCGGCGATGATGTCGAGGGACCGTTTCACTTGCGAACCTCCATCCATTGCATTGCCATCTGGTTGGTAGCAGTTCTTACGATGATCGAGTATACCCCATCAGGCAATGCGGAACTATCAAACCTGATCTCGTGATGGTCCTTTTCAATACCACCATTGTGAATGGTCGCGACCACGCGGCCAAGAACATCGCAGAGGTAGACCGAACACCCTGACAATTCTGAGGTGGCTTGAATGATGATCGAGGATTCCAGCGATGACGGATTCGGTTGAACGAGGATTTTCATGGGGGCAGCCTCGAGATACAATCGTTTCCCGCCACGAGCAGTGCAAACACCGGCGAGCCTGAACGTGTCATTCGTCATTTGCACCGCTATGGGACATCCATCCCATGTCACGGAGTCAATGCGGATCACAGACGTATCCGTTGCCCCAAGAGTAGCCACATACTTCAGTGAATTTTGATAGACTCCCCTAGCATCGCGACTTGGAATCGGTATGATCAATCGTCGAGAATCACCCGATACCTGTCCTGCCGGAATCGTGGCCTCGGAGCCTAAGGCATGTCGACCCATTGTAACAAAGACATTGACATTACCCGCGGGACAGATCGAAGACAGCGTTGTGTCACCAAAATCCGCCGAGAGCTTTACATCAACATCGTCACCGGCATAGGCGGAATCCGGTGCGCTGACCGTCACGCGAATCTGCTGATTCGGCGAGCGGACGATCACCGGCGCTGAAAGACCCTGGCAGCCATTCGCATCAGTGATCCGCACTCTATAGACTCCACCCTGACTTACTAGAAGCTGCCTCTGCGATCCAACAACTTGACCTAAGGAATCACGTGACCACTCATAGCTGGTCGCATCATTAGCTTGAAGTGTGATACTCCCGCACGGGCAAAGGGTGATATCGCTGAGTGACGGGGCGATCTCTGCAACGGGATTGTCGTTGACCTTGACTCGCACTGTGTCGCTACCCGAGCAACCATTAGAGCCGGTCACCCTCACGGCATAGGAGAACTCACCAGGCTCGGTTGCTTGCATGACGGGATCTGCTATATCCAGTCGATCAAGTGGCAGCGCCTTTCCGAGCGGCGTCCAGAGGTACGCAGTGCCTCCGCGAGCCAGCAATCTCAAGTCAGACCCTTTGCAGATGGACGTGTCACGGCCTGCATCAGCCACCACCGACGGGAGTACAACCACCACAATGCTATCGCTGTTGCTACATCCCGTGGAGTCCGTTACGTCAACCTTGTACGTCCCAGCATTTGAGACTGAAATGCGTGATGAACGATCGCCGGTGCTCCACCTGTATGACAACATGCTTTGAGTCGTCGAGAGAACGACCACGTTACCAGAGCATATCTGCACGCTGTCTCTACTGATACCGCCTGCGGTTCGGATCGAAGCGTCGGGTAGCGGATTCACTCTTACAGTGATACTGTCGACCCAGGTACATCCATTCGTATCGACGATACTCACGAGGTACTTCTGCGTCTGTGTCGGACGGAACACCTGCTGCGGCCCATCCAAACTGCCGGGCTGCCATGTGTATCGTGTAGCCCCCTGAACAAATGCCTCTACGCGTATGCTTTCACCTGCGCATATCGTACTCGGACCGGATATGCTCAAGCGCACGGGCGGACGGGGTCGAACATTGACCGTAGTCTGACGTGTTACTGAGCAACCATTCTTTTCAGTAGCAGTTACTGTGTACACAGTTGTGCTGGATACCCGGGCAGTAGGCTGCGCCAGTGTAGGATCATCCAAGCCATCAGCGGGAGTCCAACGATAAACCTTGTCGGGTTGTGCGGCTACACCAAGAAGCGCCGGCTCACCTGGACACACTGTCTGTTCAGCACCTGCGAAGTTGGGTACAAAGAGGTCTTGCGGGAAATTCGGCAACCCCCAGAAGCCTAGACCACCTAGAGTCACCGCCGTGCTGTCGAACCCCGCATCAGCCGGGTTGATGGCATTCGGGTTGTTCACAACTGCCAAAAACCGCGTGTTGTTTCGAGCCATGTACATTCGGCCATCTGGCGCCAGCTCAATGAAGCCGAATCCGCTTCTATCGCGAACCACTCCGATATGTTGCCGAGAGGAGGCAACATCTGCGGCGGTCACGTCATAGCGAAAGATGCTGTCGGCAATCGGGTTCGTCCAACCATTGTTCAGGTAAAGCCAACGGCCGTCGGGCGAAAAGCTCACGCCATATCTCAATACACCGTCAGACAACACCCGCGGATTAGTGATCCGCCCAGTTTGATTGTCGAAGTCAAACAACTCGGTTGGTCCCATGTCCTTTGCGCAGGCAATGAGGCGACCATTCGGCGAAACCTTTAAGACTCCGCGATTTGCCTGTGAACCAGGACCCATGATCACGGCCCCTGTTCGTGAAACCACGGGAACGGGATCGATGCCGGCAGGACTGAGCCTAAAGGCAAAAAAACCAGCCGAATCCGGCTGGTTGCGTCGAAAAATCACCCAGTAATCAATCCCGTTGCATGCGCGAGCTGCGGTAACCTTCTCTGCTACCGTACTCGGTGTCAAGTTCACATTTCTAGCCACGACGACACCACGTCCGTCATTCAGAGCGGAATTGATCACAAAGTGCCTGCCTGCTCCTCCAATACCGGACTCGAACGTGACCGTCGTGAAGAGGTGATAGATATTCTTCGAACCCGGCTGTCGCACGATCAACGCTGATTGAGTGCTGGATCGAAATCCAGGATTCAAACTTGTTGCGATCTCCTCATTACGGCGGTTCCAAAGAGTATTCCCATCCGTGTACAATACCAGGTCTCCAGTGGCGGAATCACTCACACTTGAAGTTCCTTCAATGTGCTGCGTTTTACCATCGCTAATGATTGAAGGGGGCGATGTGTTGAAGTTGAGCCCCAGCCGATCACCAAAGTACCATCGGTAGCTTGAGCGATCCTGTGCACTGAGTGACAGCGCCCCCACCAACAACAGAGGGAGAAGTCCGCAGATCATTCGGATTGGGTTCATGTTTCGCGCTCCAGTGACTGGGTAATGCTTAGGTATAAAATCTGCAGCAATGGTGAATATTCATCAATTTGTTTTCAACACGATTGACCAGAAAAGCAAACGCCCGACCCCACGAATGGGATCGGGCGCTGCTTTTGAATTGGGAGGCTTCTGATCGTCAGATCAGTACATATCCATTCCACCGCCATGCTGATGCGGGGCGGCTTCCTTCTTCTCTGGCTTTTCAACGATCGTCGCTTCGGTTGTGATGAGAAGCGATGCAACCGATGCCGCATTCTCAAGCGCAACGCGGGAGACCTTTGTCGGGTCGATCACACCGGCTTCGAGCAGGTCTTCGAACTTCTCGGCATAAGCGTTGAAGCCGAACGTTCCGGTTCCTTCCTTGATCTTCGCAACGATCACGGAGCTTTCAAGACCTGCGTTGTCGAGGATCTGACGGATCGGAGCTTCGACGGCCTGACGGATGATGTTAATACCCGTCTGCTGGTCGTTGTTCTCGACCTTGAGACCTTCGAGCTTACCAAGCGTGCGCAGGTAGGCCACACCGCCACCCGGAACGATGCCTTCTTCAACGGCGGCGCGTGTTGCGTGCAGAGCATCTTCGACGCGAGCCTTCTTCTCCTTCATTTCCACTTCCGTAGCAGCGCCGATCTTCAGAACGGCAACACCACCGGAAAGCTTAGCAAGACGCTCTTGCAGCTTCTCACGATCATAGTCGCTGGTTGTCTTTTCGATCTGTGACTTGATCTCGTTGATACGCTTCTTGATCTCGTCGGAACTGCCAGCCCCTTCCACGATCGTCGTGTTGTCCTTGTCGATCGTGACGCGCTTGGCCGTACCAAGCTGCTGGAGCGTTGCACCATCGAGCTTATAGCCCTTCTCTTCAGAGATGACCATGCCGTTGGTAAGGATGGCGATGTCTTCAAGCATGGCCTTGCGGCGATCGCCGAAGCCCGGCGACTTGACGGCGCAGCACTTGAAGACGCCGCGCAGCTTGTTGACGACCAGGGTCGCCAGCGCCTCGCCCTCGATGTCCTCGGCGCCG
>DNLG01000082.1 GCA_003488525.1 Bacteroidota bacterium
CCTGCAACGGTAACGATTCCACCGTTGCCGGCATGCCGGAGCGACTTCAATCAGGAGTACACGCTGAGTAACAACGGGGCGGACACTCTGGTGATCGACTCCATCGCTCATGGTAATGCCATCCGCATAACGGCGCCGTTGCCGATCATCCTGCCACCTTCAACGTCGATCAAGATTCCGATGAAGATCACCGTGCGCGGCACGGGAATGATCCGTGAGGACATCGCCTTCATCGAAAAGACATGTCAGTGGAGATTCCGCGGATCCGTTACGGGGCTTCGCACAGCGCCAAAGATCTTCACGGCACTGCCTGTGGATCTGGGAACAAAACTTTCGTGTGACTCGGTCACAGACCGCATCGTAGTCGTCGGATTCAACAACCCTACGTCGTTTCCGATGGAGTTCACCAACGTCTACGCGCAGTCAACGCAGAACACGGTGCGGATCGACAAAGCCCCCTTCATTGTGCCACCCGGTGGTGACCGGTCGGTGGTGATCGTGCTCAATTCATCGATAACGCAGGGGGCGCTCACCGACACCCTCCTGCTACCGTTTGAGAGCGATGCCTGCGAGGGTCTGTTCAAAGTCCCTGTCGTTCTTCGTGTCTCGTCGGTAACAGTCAATCAGCCGAAAGCACTCAGCTTCGATACGCTCAAGTCCAACGTCAAGCCGATCACCAAGTCGCTGCCTATTACGGCAACGCTGGCCGGTGCACCGCAGACGATCGTGCAGTACGTCGAGATCACCGAGCCGTTCACCACATCCATGAAGCCCGGTCTTGTGCTGCCACACAACCGCGCAACGTCAGTCAATGTGACGCTTGATCCGCAGGGCATCATGGTGGACGGACCTGTCAGGGGAACCCTTCGTTATCAGCTGGATTCCTGTGCGGTTCCCTACGAGGTTCAGCTCAATGCTAACGTTGTCGTTGTCGGCGTGGATGAGGAGCAGGGGGCTGGCAGTGCCCGCATCAGCGTCAGTGATGACGGTATCGTTGTTTCCGACGCACCTGGCCGCGTTGATGTATATGATCTGCGCGGACAGATGATCGCCTCCGGTACGTCGGAGCTCGGATACATCCGATTTGGCGGGCTTGCCACGGGCTGCTATCTGGTCACGGTTCACGATGAGGCAACGTCGCGAATGAAGACCGCCATCACCTGTATCGTCCGATAAGGCCAGGCAATGTCTACCTATTCCTTTGACTTCATCAGCGAGGTCGACCTTCAGGAGGCCGACAATGCGATCAATCAGGCAGTGAAGGAGATCGAGCATCGCTACGACCTGCGCGGTTCGAACTGCACAGTCGAACTGCGACGCAATGAAAAGGTCTTCCAGATCCGTGCCGATGGCGAGCACTTCGTCACGGCAGCCCTGGAGATCGTCAAACAGAAGATGATCAAGCGGGGCATCAGCGTGCTGTCCCTCGATGAGCAGAAGGTGGAGCTCCTTAGCGGCAAGAGCGTGCGGCAGGACGTCAAGCTCAAGGCCGGATTTGACCGCGAGGAGGCCAAGAAGATCACCACGGCCATCAAGGACGCCAAGCTGAAGGTTACCACACAGATCATCGACGAAAAGGTGCGGGTGACCGGCAAGAGCAAGGATGACCTTCAGGCAGCTATAAAGCTTGTTCAGGGGGCGGACCTGGGCATCCCTATTCAGGTAGAGAATCTGCGATAGCCCCCTGCCATTGCCGATATTTGCAGTCCTTCCAATCGAACTTTAACTCGGAGTCTTTGTGGATCTGTTCCAGAAATGTCGTGATTTCACCCGTGCTGACGAAGTAAAGGCAGCCGGGCTGTACCCGTATTTCCGTCCGGTGGAGGAAAACGAGGGTCCGGTCGTACAGATCGAAGGCCGCAAGATCATCATGGCCGGTTCGAACAACTACCTCGGCCTGACGGCGCATCCGGAGGTGAAGGCCGCTGCGATCAATGCGATCGAGAAGTACGGCACGGGCTGTTCCGGCTCTCGCTATCTGACCGGTACGATCAGCCTGCATGTCGAGCTCGAAAAGCGTCTTGCTGCGTACCTCGGCACCGAGGATGTGTTGCTGTTCTCGACCGGGTACCAGACCGCACTGGGCGTGATCTCGGCCCTGGTGCAGAAGGGTGAGTATGTGGTTTCCGACAAGGAGAACCACGCCTGTATCATCAACGGATGCCTTCTGGCAAAGGGTGGATTTGCCGAGTTCGTGCGCTACAAGCACAACGATATGGAGGATCTCGACCGTGTGTTGTCGCGCATCCCTGCCGATGCCGGTAAGCTTGTTGTTACCGACGGTGTCTTCTCTGTCAGCGGCGAACTTGTTAACCTGCCGGACCTGCTCACCGTGGCCAAGAAGCACGGCGCACGCGTCCTGGTGGACGATGCCCACGCAACGGGCGTTGTCGGCAAGGGTGGCCGTGGCACGGCCTCCTATTACGATCTTGTGAACGAGACCGACATGACGATGGGAACGTTCTCGAAGACGTTTGCATCGTTAGGGGGCTTTGTGGCCGGACCCGAGCGCGTGATGAATTACATCAAGCACCACTCCCCGGCTCTGATCTTCAGTGCCTCCCCAACACCGGCTTCGGTTGCTTCGGCTCTGGCCGCGCTGGATATCCTTGAGCGCGAACCTGAGCGTATCGACCGTCTGATCGCCAATGCCGATAAGATGCGCAAGGGCTTTGCCGATATGGGATTCCACGTCATCGACTCCGAAACCGGCATTGTTCCGGTCGTTGTGGGCGATGCCGAACTGGCTATGGTCTTCTGGAAGAAGCTCTACGATAAGGGTGTCTTTGTGAACGCCTTCATCCCGCCGGGCGTACCGCCAAACATGTCGATGATGCGCACCAGCTATATGGCCACGCACGAGGATGAGCATCTTGATGCGATCCTGAATGTCTTCCATGAGGTCGGCATCGAGCTCGGCCTTCTTTCGGCCTAACACAAGCCCCCTGTCATGCAGATAACACGGTTCGAGCGTGGACTCCACGATCGCGTTGCGATCGTTACCGGTGCCGCCGTCGGCAGCGGTCGTGCCTTTTGCGAACGTCTCGCCGAGGAAGGGGCGCACCTGGTCATTGCCGACCTTGCGCCTGCCACGGAAACTGAAGAGGCCGTCCGCGCCATTGGCGGACGCGTCGTCAGCGTAACCGGTGACATGACCAATCCAAAGGACGTAGAGCGTGTTGTGGCAGCCGCCATTGAACACTATGGTCGCGTGGACATTCTGGTGCACAACGTCGGCTATTACCACGAAGAGCCGTTCGATCTTCTGTCATTCAGCGAATGGAAGCGCACGCTCGAGGTAACGCTGGACTCCCTCTTCCATGTTGTCCGCGCCGTACTCCCTCCGATGAAACGCGCCGGCTTTGGCCGCATCATCACATTCTCCAGTGACACCGTCTGGCTCGGCACGCCCTACCTGACGCATTACGTCACCGCCAAGATGGGTGTCATCGGCTTTACCCGTTCGCTCGCTGCCGAAGTTGGCAGCTATGGCATAACGATCAATACCATCACGGTAGGATTAACCGCTACGCAAAGCGTCGGCATGTCTGCTGAAATGCGTCCGCTGCTCGAGAGCATCCTCCCTGCGCAAGCCGTCCACCGCGCCGACGAGCCGGAAGACATCGCTAACGTCGTGGCCTTCCTCGCCCTGCCCGCCTCCGGCATCATCACCGGCCAAACCATAAACGTGGATGGCGGAGTGGCGCGGCACTAGGGTCAGGTGTGAGGTTTTAGGTGTGAGG
>DNLG01000174.1:0-2622 GCA_003488525.1 Bacteroidota bacterium
TGGGGGCCGAACATATTGCCCCCTATGGGCCTTGCGCAATGTTAAGGCACATGTGTTCCTTAAACGCCCGCCCGGTTGAACGTTTCGTTCGGCCGCAGGGGTCGAGTTCAAAAGATCGGCACGGCGGCCTCGGCACGCTTGAGCAGGGCGTCGAGAGTTTTCAACGGCACATAGCCGGTTCCATTGACACCATAATCCGGACCCCACGAGTTTCTCCAGTAGACAACCTCCTGCACTCCGTCTCCACGCAGAATTTTGGCTGGATTGTATCCATAGAGCAAGAGACAATGTCCGCCGACCTCAGCGCCGCCGACCTCAACAAGGCCATTGGCCTTTGTCTCATACATTGACTCGTACCATGGGATACCAACTACCACAGGTCCGGTCGTCAGGAGCGCGTCGATCACATCGGCGGTCCTGAAGCACCAGCGATACTCCTTGATGAAGCCAAGTCTCTGAAGTGACTTCAGGCCGGCAAGCACAGATGTCCCGACGTATCGCTCGCCCTCCCACTGATCGATGAACTTGGCAAACTTGTACAGTCCACTGGCAAACTGCGTGGGAGTCTTAAGCACGTGGCTACCCGGCGACGACATGATCGCTGCCGTTGCGCCAAAGCCAACACATGCCCCTTCCTTTCCCTGATCAAGAACGATGGAAGGGGGCGTCCAACGCTTGTATACGCGGTCTGCACGTCTGGCTGACTTCTTCTTCGCCGCATACCGCTTGGAACGCTCATCGAATCGAGGGTTCCAGTCTAACACATGCTTCATTTCCGGCACCTGATGATTGTTAGGAAATTCACACAGAATGTTGATTTACGAAAATTTTCGAATACTGTATGTTGCCGAACATCGATCAGCCAACGCCCCTTGGTTGTCACCATTACATTTGCAGGGTCTGTGGGCTCTAATACCGCCGCATTATTCACAAGGGGACCTCGCCATGCAGCTTTTCTATGTGACCAACCGACGTCATGAAGGCGCGGACCGTTGGCATCCGACAGGATACAGCAAGGACGCCAGCAGTGATGGTCTGCAAAATCTGCGCTTTGGAAGCATTACGCTGGATCTTTCGACGATCCAGAATAAGATCCAGAACTTCCTGGCCGAAACGGTTGACGGCAACTCCGGAAACGGTGAGCGCATTCGCGCCACTATCAGGGACGTTCTCCGGAACGTTCAAACAATCGAGGCGTTTGAAGAAAAGGAAGACGGCTCGATACGGGGCTCGACACGCGCCTACGACGAGTTGCGCGCGGCAATGCTTTCGGGCGCTGATACCGTGGTGTACGTTCACGGCTTCAACAATGACTGGGATGATGCCGTATCGGCTGCCGCTTCGCTGCAGATCATGCTCAACAGCAGAGGTGGAAAGCCGGTGAACGTTGTGCTCTTTTCATGGCCTTCAGACGGACAGGCTCTTCTCTATATACCCTACTTCTCAGATAGAGACGACGCAGCATTCAGCAGGCATGCTCTGTGCCGTGCGTTACTCATGCTTCAGCAGAGACTGGCTGACCTGAGAAAGGCAACCATCGGAAATCAGTATACAAGACGCCGTGATTATCTGCTCGCGCTCCAGCAGGGTATGGTAAAACTCGAAGATGAACTCTGTCGGAGTGGACTTCATCTGCTCTGCCATAGCATGGGCAACTATGTACTTGAGTGTGCTCTGGAGACATCAAGAATGAATCCGGAGTATGCGCTTGTCGATCGCATGTTTGAGAACGTGTTCATGTGCGCACCGGATGTGACAACGGATGCTCTGGAGCCAGGTAAGCCCCTTGCGCATCTGGCGCATTTGAGTCAGACCGTATCGGTCTACTACAACAAGCAGGACAAGCCCCTTCTGCTCTCAACCACCACCAAGCATCTCCATGAACGCCTCGGTCGCACCGGCTCATCGCGGCCGTCAGCCGTCGATCGCACCTTCGTGCATATCGACTGCACGAAGGTGGTAGAGGATGGTATCTCGGAGCACGGATACTACCTCAACGGGCAGATCCTGCGCGACATCTCCGACACCATCAATGGCGTGCGTCAGAGCACACGAAACTATCGCGATGGCGATCCGGTGTTTCCAAACAACTGGTCGTTGATGGCCGAGCCGGGCGCGTAGGTCCGTTACTCACCAATACCTCTTCCATCAAAGATCGACGGTATTGCGCGCTCGATCCGCGCTGCACGTGTTGATGTCTGTTTTGCCGATGAAAAGTGCATGAGATAGTATCTCCGGCGTCCCGGCGTGAGGGCCTCAAATGCCTCGCGAAGTCCGTCGTGCTCTGTGAACGCCTCCTCCAATTCAGAAGGTATCGGGCGATCCTCAATGGACTTCAGCACGACGCTTTTTCCCGATCGTTCCGCTTCGATTGCCTGCTGCAGGAGATCACGTATGATTGGCGAAAGACGATTCACATCATCGACACTGCGAATACGGATCACACGGCCTGACTGTGAGTTAGGGCCAGGTAATTCAAGAACGTCGTCATCGTTCGTGAGTAGAGCCCCCTTAAAGAACGACAGCACGCAGCAGTCCTTCAGCTTCCCGATGATGGCAACGTTCTTCCCACCAAGCGTGTAGCAAGGCTGATACCACTTCAGCTCCTCTGTCAGTTCAGTC
>DNLG01000174.1:2942-3908 GCA_003488525.1 Bacteroidota bacterium
GGAACATTTTCTCGCTAACCGGGATGTGGTTACGATGGCGATGTCATTTTCGCATTTCGGTTTTGCATCGTTCGGTAGTATGTTCGTGTCGTACGTAGTTACAGAACAACCAATCTCCAGAGGGTACCTTGTGAATTACTTCCGCAATAGCGTAATCATGCGCTTCATGACGGTGCTGGCAACATGTTCTTTCCTGTTCGTCAGCACGGCTTCCAAGTCCTTCGCTACCGAGACGTGTGAAGATGCACGTCAGGCGGCGTCAAACAACACCAGTGGCGTTTTGTGGTTCGGTGCTGGCTGTCTGCTCAACGGACTCGGCGTTATCGGTGCCTACGTTCTGAAGCCAGATCCTCCGATGTCCGCTGTCGTTGGCAAGGATGCCGTTTACGTGGCCAAGTACACGGACTGCTACAAGGAAGAGGCTGTCAAAGCCCAGACAAAGTGGGCCTGGATCGGCTGCGGTGCTTCGGTAGCATTCTATGTGGTGTACTTTGTGGTGATCGCTGCGGCGGTTACCTCAACGCTCCCGTAACGAAGCACGCCGGCTGATGGGACCTCACGGGTTCCGATTCCATTGAAGATCAAACGTAACAAGCAGGGTAACCCCCTGCTTGTTGCGTTTTATGCTGTTTGTTGACGTGCATTCCGACCTCTTTCTGGAGGCTGCCTCGCGTATGTTTGCATGGTTATGAACCGACTTCTGATTGTTCTGCTGCTGGTAGCCACGATGCAGACCGCAGCCCAGCAGGGCTACCTGCGTGTTGCCTTTACCCGTAGTCTCTATGCTCCGGCATCGCCCCCGGAGATCGTCGAAGGGAACATATACTACTCACAGAAGGGCGCGGTTCACATCGAAGTCACCTCCCCCGTAAATCAGCTCATCACCCTCACGGGCAAGGAGATGCAGCTCTATTATCCCAAGGAGCGCAAGGCATTCGTTTTCGAGTCGGCCAATCCCATGTCACT
>DNLG01000164.1:0-3823 GCA_003488525.1 Bacteroidota bacterium
TACGAGGCCAGCGCCGAGATCGCCAAAGAGGCCTTCGAAACCGGTGGCTCGGTCATCGACATCGTACGCGCCAAGGGGCTGCTGTCAGAAGAGAAGATCCAGGAGATCTTCAGTCTGGAGAACCTCATGCATCCGAGGTTTATTCGCTGATCCACCGCACACTTTCCTCCACCACCGTCTGAACGACTTTGGATTCTGCTGCGTAGCCGATCTCGTGGGCATCGGCATCAAGAGGGAGGAAGCGTTTGCGCTGCGAGGAGAGCTGCTGGTGCATGGTGCGCATGGCGTCGACGCTGACGATCGAGTCCTGCACGGCATCGTTGCGGTACCAGCACATGGTCAGGACCGGCTGCTTGATGGCTGAGAATGTCTCCGGCGTCATGGAGGTTTCCAGCAGCTCCTGAAGCTGCTGAATGCCCTCGATGCGATACTTCATGTACCAGTACTTGGCACGCTCTGGGTTCTGCATCTTGGTGGCGCGGTAGTCGCCCCCTACGATCATGCGTGTCAGTGACAGACCCCACGGATTATTGGCTAGAAAGCTCAGTGGGTGACGCAATGCAATGTTGGGCGACCAGTTGACGACCGATGTGACGTCGCTCGGAAAACGGGCGGCCAGCATCAGTCCAAGAGTGCAACCGGTTGAGGTGCCGATGATCACGACCTTACGGCCGAGACGTTTGCCAACAGCAAGCGCGTGCACCGCGTCGGCATAGACCGAGTCGGGCGAATAGTCGGCAAGGGGCTCGGCAACGCGCATTCCATGACCGTGCAGGCGGGCAAGGTAGAGGTTAGCGCCCGTGCGGCGCGCCACTTCTTCGATGGCAGGGGAGCCGTCGTGCCAGGTTCCGGAGAAACCATGCAGGTAAACGATGGCAACGTCCGTGATGGTGCGGTTGGTATCAGCCCAGATGATGCGTGCCTCGACGTCCGGCTTCAGCGGGAGCGCGGCCTCATGATGTCGTACATCGGTCTCGAGTTGCTGCAGGTTATCGCTGAGGTTGGGTAGCGTTGCCGAATACGTTGGCGCTGCCGGACGTGGTCCGAGCAGATATGCCACGACAAGGATCGCGCTGACCGCGAGAAAGATCTTCGTCTTCATGATTTCCGGGTTCTGTCGAGCCCCCTCATAATGAACGAGCCGACGAGGATCACACCGGCGCTCAGAGCAAGGTGGTCAAGGCTGGGTTGAAGAACATAGAGCGCGCCGATGAGCTGCACCACGATGATGACGACCAGCAAGTTGGCAATGGCCAGGCGGTTCCACTTCGAGATCACAAATGCACCAAGCGGAGCGAAGAACAGCACAACAGGCGCTGCGGCTAGCCAGGCATGATACATGGTCGTAGAGACGTCCTGCACCACTAGGGCATGCAGCGCAAAACCAGACACGGTGAGAATGCTCATCAGGACCACCGACGTCGGTGTGGCAACTTTCTCGTCGACCCCGTACCAGAGTGAAAGCACGCAGAACGTCACGAGATCGATGCCATTACCGAAGATCGCTGTGACGATCCCGCCGATGAATCCGGCGGCCAGCAACGTCATGACGTCCTTGGATGCGAGCACCTCCGGTAGCCGTGGACGCACAGTACGCGTGCGACTCCGGTTGGCTCTCCAGAGTCCGATCCCGAAGGCCATCCACAGCGACACGAAGAAGAGCTTCGTTTCCACGGGCGGCAGGTAGGGGGCTACCCAGAACGTTCCGGCAACAAGACCGACGATGCCACCGACGGCAGGCCACTTCACGGCACGCAGTTCAACCGGGATGCCGCGGCCAAGGATGAGCAGCGACGCCGAGACCATGCCGACGCTCTGGATCATGAACGAGAACGAGCGTGCATCGACGGGTGGGATCTTGAGCAAAAGCGTAAAGACCGGGAAGGCGATCGCACCGCCCCCTTCAGCGCTGGCGCCGGCGATGAACGAGCCGAAGACCATCGTCAGCGAGGCCGGCCACCAGGCGAGGACCTCGTCATGAAGATCCAGTGAGAAGATCGCACCGACGACTCCCGTCACGACGAGTATCGCAAACGGCAGGTAGTATCGAAGCGGTCGCAGGTTGTTCTTCATCAGCGATCGTCCGCTGTGAGCAATTTCAGATATGAAATGATGATGTTCTGGTTCTCGACGATCGTATTCTGATTGCCGATGATTCGCTCCTGGTTTCCGATCACCTTCGTCATCGTCTCGACGATCGTCGAGTGCGCCTCCATCACAAAGCGCTGGTTTTCGGACAGGATCGACTGTGAGTGAATGAGCTTTTGCTCGTTGGTGGTTGCCGCACGCCGTGTCTCGGCGAGTGTAGCATTGACCTCGCTCAGCATTGAGATGATGCGGGCAATATCTGTTTCAATGGTTGCCATGGCGACGGCGAATTCGTGTGCGAATGCGGGAGACATCTACTCCCTGGAGGAGATCTTCAAGTTCAAGGCGAACGACCCTGGGGATCGGCTTGGAATCAAGTTCAATACGGCGCATCAGCCGGCCGACGTGCTGCAGGGAGAACCGGCGACCGAAGAGACGCTCGATGTATTCGGCCACCAGCGGCCGCGTCCACACATCGCTTTCGATTCGGTGGTCCCTTGGTGACGAGTTCAGAAGCACCCTGAGCATGAGCAAGTGCCGGTCGGTCAGCGCTCTGGGTGCCCCGGGCTTCGGACGTGAGATCAGACCGTCAGGACCGTCCGTGCGGGCGCGACGAAGCCACTGACTGACGGCTGCTGGCGACACATCCAGCGCCGCTGCAATGTCCACGGCCTTCCAGCCCCTGTTGTGCAGCTCCCATGCGCGCTGGCGTCTACGCTCGAGAATCTTCGAGCGGACGGTTTCGGCAAGGGGGGCTGCGGTCTGCATGGCTGGAAAATTACAACGAAGTCAAGCCGGTCGTACGTATGTTTCGCCGTCCATGTAATTGCAACCACGCTTTTATGGAGATGCCAGATGAGTACAGCGAAGCTCCCCGAGGCCCTTGTCGAGGCCGCATTGCCCGAAGTTGGCGTAACGGAAGTGAATAGCTCAAACTGCGGACCGCGCGTTGATGAGTACAAAGCGGCAACGTGGCTCAATCCCAAGCTCGGCTGGCCCTGGTGCGCTGCTTTTGTCTGCTGGTGCGTGAAGCAGGCGCTCACGGCCACCGGCACGAAGGAGACCAAGACCTTCAAACGTCCGCGTACGGCCGGTGCATGGGACTTTGAAAACTGGTCCAAAGCCCAGGACAAGTCAACCAGCACCAAGAAGCCCCATCGCAACGACATTCAACGCGGAGACATCGTGGTCTTCAAGTTCAGTCATATCGGCATAGCACTCTCTGCGCCCGACGCAAAAGGGAATGTTCGCACCATCGAAGGAAACACCGACGGAGCAGGATCACGCGAAGGTGGCGCTGTGCTGAAGAAAACCCGCCACGTGTCGAAGATCCGCAGTCGAATTCGTTTTACGGTCTGATGAGACCATTCCTATTCGTCGCTCGTTTGTGCATCGTCCTGGCGTTGTGCGCATTCCTAGCCGAGCCTGCACAGTCGCAGCGAGTGAAGCTGAGGTATCTCGAGTGTGGTGACGGTGTGCTTGGTCTGCAATTCATTCGAAATGGCCAGACCGGAAGTTTGCTCTTCCATAGAACTGGAGAAGGTGTCTGGGTCTTTGATGAGCAGACACTAAAAGTCAGACCGGTGGCAGCCACGCAGCAGAACGCTTCCGGATACCAATACAGTGGCTTTTCTGTTGGTCCCGATGGTGCGGTCTTCGACCTGCAGCATGGGTTCTATGGTGATAGGGCGCTGCGCATAGATACAAATGATGAGGCCCGGCTTATCGGTCCGCC
>DNLG01000164.1:4207-5816 GCA_003488525.1 Bacteroidota bacterium
ATCAGAAGTGAGCCGACGTCGCTGTGCATTCACCGCAAAGACAGTGTTCTCTGGATCAGCAGATCGTACAACTCGGACACGCTCTGGTATGCCGATATCGCCGACACGTCCAAGCGCCACTTCGATACGGTACTCAAGGTTATCGGGACGAATTCCGAGACCGCCGTCGACGATGTCGTCTTGTACTCCGTCCTTGGTCAGCCGGCCTTGATGTTCCATAGGTCCGGCTGGTATGCGGCGTACCTCAGGGGGCAATGGAGGGTTGTCGACACAATTCCCCGGATGATGGGTGCGTGGAACTTCATCGGCAATGCCGAAGGGTCGATACGTGGCGATGCCCTTTGGTATCGGGCAAAGGGTAAGCTCTATGGCGTTGTCCTCGACACGGTTGCTCATGAGCGGATTACGGTGGATCTTCCCGCCGGGGGAGAGTTCTATGTGATGGCTTCTTCGCGCACGGAAGCAATACTGCGGCCCATGGTAAATACGATTGGTATTGCACTCAAGTACAGCGCAAAGAACGGCTTCGAGATCATCAACAGTCAACTGGCCGATCTTGATCGTCTCCCTATAGTGCCGATGCTCTACGGGTTCACGGCACGCGATGGTTCGCCCCTTGTGGTCCCGTATCATGACGGTTTGGTGTCGGTGCCGTCTTCGGGCATGGGAGTGCTTCGAGCCCTTGCCATGCGGGGTGAATCGTGGTTAGGTCCATCGAGGCTGGGCCCGCGCGTTCAGACAAGCGCAGGACTGCGAACTCCGTATGTCGGCGCGGATGAGATCATTTCGCCCGGCGCGAAGGTCCGTCTGTTTACACGCGACGGTGCGTTCGTGCGGGACATCTCGTCAACACCGGCGACGGCTGCTGTGCGCCTTGCCGACAGTACCATTCTGCTGGCCAATAACGGTCGGGTTACGCGGCTAAAGCCCGATGGCAGTTCGGACACGGTGGATCTGACTCCACTTGTGCTTGATGGCCTCGACACCTGCGGGTATGTCAGCTCATTCGTCAGAAACGACGACGGCTCGATCATCGCATTCATCAATGGACTGACAAGGTTCGACGAGGATTCATCGCGGAACATACCCCTTCGCGCAGGGGGGATCGTAGTATCAACCGACAATGGCCGAACATGGAGCAGGTCAGAGGTTCCCGTCACGTCGCCGTACTTCATCGGTAGCGTCAGAACCGCGAAGGGGGCTCTTGTTTCCTCGGTATCGACCGTGATCCGCACGGATAAGGAACTGCCACGTGACGGACAGGCACCGGCTGTGGAAACATCCAATCACGTTTTTGAGGACCGAAAGATACTCCGCAGTGACGATGGGGGACGAACCTGGACACTAGTCTACAGCTCACCGTGCCGTGTCGGCTTCGGACTCGTCGGAGGCGACGGCGTGGTGATGAAGGACGGACGCCTGCTCTTGATGACGGCCGATGGCATTCTGCAGAGC
Organism: Bacteroidota bacterium; assembly: GCA_003488525.1. GTDB lineage: Bacteria > Bacteroidota > Ignavibacteria > Kapaibacteriales > Kapaibacteriaceae > UBA10438. Next base: position 5,663 of record DNLG01000164.1, read on the forward strand.
ACCAATGACGGCGTTGACTGGGATTTTCATGACCTCGCCGGTGCACGCTCCGGCGCCTATCCGATCTCGCTCTTCCAGCATGCACATGGCGAGCCGGTGTATTACTGCACAAGCACGGGTGTTAACCAGCAGGAAGACGTCACCAGTGTTGATG
>DNLG01000013.1:0-519 GCA_003488525.1 Bacteroidota bacterium
ACTACGTGATCACCCGCACCGATCTGCAATGCCTCAGCGATCGCCCGGGCAGTTGAAACGTCCGTGAGGAAGTTCTGACTGAACCTCTTCTGCGGTGCAAAGCCACTGCCCACTAGCGTGCCCCAAGCGAATGCATCGCATCAGCAATTCGTTGCCATGTCGTGTCGAGTGTTTCGGAGAGAACCTTGACCTGACCGACCACGGGCATGAAGTTCGTATCGCCACTCCAGCGCGGCACAACATGGATATGACAGTGGTCGGGCACACCTGCGCCCGCAGCAGACCCAAGATTCATTCCGATGTTCATTCCGTGCGGAGCATAGGCAAGGTCGAGAGCCTTCGCAGCTCGACGCATGGAGCGCATCATGCAGTCATAAACCTCGTCACCAAGCTTCTGCAAATCACCTCCGTGAACTCGCGGAGCGACCATGACATGACCCGGCGAGTACGGATACCGGTTCAGCAGAACGATCGAATGTTGGGCCACGTACACAACCCCGGAGTCACGGCAAGGTGCGT
>DNLG01000013.1:719-3729 GCA_003488525.1 Bacteroidota bacterium
TCGCCTCGCCAAGCTGCCCAAAGCTGATCCATATTCGGAGTGGTCCTCAATCGTGCAGAGCACAGGTAAAGCACAAAAATAGCGATGCCCGCTTTCGGGCGGGCATCGATCGTCGAATCAGACGTTGTGGGCTGGACTTACAGTGCGAAGCGGATGTCGACACCTACTTGAAGCGCATTGACCCGAATGTTGTCGGCGTCGCTCAGCTTCGTGATTCCGAAGTTGTAATAGGCACATGGAACCACCAGAATGCGACCAACAGCGATCTCGTACTGCACGCCGGCCTTGATAGCAAGACGCATGCCTGCGCGACCTTCGATCTGATCACGAGCCGTGATCTGTGTTCGATTGAAGTTCTCATACTCAACGCCCGGCACGACTTCAAACGTCGCATTATCCGGATCAATGATCGACATGCGCTGAACGCGATCCGAACCGACAACGAAGCCTGCCGTTGGACCGACAACCACTCCGAAGCTCGAGTTAAAGAGATTTAGCTTGTAGATCAGCTCAATGTCGAACGTTGAGTACTGGATCGCCGCCGTATGCTCAATTGCACTCAGGTACTTTTCGCCGGTGTTCGGGTCGAGTGACGGGAGTGTATCGCCCCCTTGCGAAAAGTTCGCAGGGAAGGTGTTGTAAACGGCCCGGGCAATGATGGATGACTTGGATTCACGCGGCTTGCCAAGGAGGTACTCGAAGGACATACCCACGTAGTAGCCGTTCTCTGTGCCACTGGTGAATGTCGGGCAAAGGACGTCGCCGGCAACCGACTGAAAGCTCGACGAGTGGAGCGAGCGGTTGTAACCAGCCACCGGGCCAACGTAGATCCTCGGGGAACGCCGCGCTGGCTGCAGAGGTGTGGCGCGAGCACCGATTTCCTGCTGAGCAAGAACGGTGGTTGACGTCGCAAAGAGGAGTGTTGCCAGGAGTGCGTAACCCAACTTTCTCATACCCGATTGCCTTAGTTGACGATGATGATGTTCGTGACTTCAACCCCTTGTTCAAGCATAAACACCAGCCTATACAGCCCTGATGGCCAACCCGAACAAGAGAAATTACAATGCTGACGTCCCTTTTGCAAAGACAAATGTTCGGTCAACAGAAATTGACTGCCTGCAAGAGACTCGGCCCATACCGTTGCGGTTGCGTTGAGTGATGATTCGACTTCCAATGCGATGACCTGGCTGAATGGCTGGCCAAGCGGACGCAGGGTGATTCCTCTGACGGAACCAATGTTCACGATACGCCGACGCGAGCCGCAAGGATCGATACCGAATTCTACGTCATTCGATAGTTTCGGGAGATAGCAGGGCGTGCCCAGAAGAGTTGCTCGCATGCTATCGGGGTCGGGATCTTTCCACAGCACCGTCCCCAACACTCTACAGTCGATGGTCCATGGTCCCTTGGCGCCATCCGTCAGGAGAACCTCGATGTGTGCAGAATCCTGCCTGATGGAAGCCGGGATCAGCCTCGCCCCCGCAGGCGTGGTTAGTACCACCTGAGAGGAGTCGAGAGGTCCGAGAATGAACCGTCGCCTGTCGATATTCAGACGCAGCGTGATCGGCAGAACGACGTCCTGTTCGTCGGCAAGACCAGCCAAGAGACGTATTCTCGCAGGTCCGGCGGCGCTTCCCGAGCCATCCATGAATGAAGCTTCGATAGAGGTCTTGGGCTCAACGATCTCGATCACGAGTGTATCGACCAGAACGACTCCCGCCGAATCCACAACACGAATTGTAGCGCGTCGTTCCGATTCAACATTCCACCGGTGGGTGAACGAGTACGTCCAGCGCTGCCCGGGAAGAAGATCAAGCAGACCAACATTGCGGCTCACATCCAAAAGGTCACCACCGAGATTCACGGTAACACTATCGACTCTTGTCGGGGCCGTGCCTTGATTGTCCAAAACAATGGTGATGGGTTCGTCGCTGCATGGCCGAACGCGCAGGCGCATGCCGAAATCAAGCGTCACATCCGGACGTGGTCTGTCGATGGCACGGCCATAGAGCCGGAATCTGCTGCGCCCAACCTGACCGTGCGGCACGGCGTCGTGGTCGACATCGACGAAACACTCATGTAGGCCGAGTCGCGTGGGAGCAAAGACAACAACGTCCTGAAGTCGTGACGGAAGGGGGCGGCGTGTTCCGACGCTGGTGAAGAGTGATGCAGGAAGCACAAAACTCGATGAGTCGGGACCAACAATACTGATGGCCCGCACGAGCAACTCCGCGTTCCCGCCCGAATATCCAGTGGTGATGAGGTCAACAAGAGTGTCTCGCTGCGTGTCAATAACGATGGTGCCAAAGTTCACGTCCTGCAGCGCGATATCCGGCATCACCCCTATGCCCATCAACGTGATCGACACGGGCGCGTGCGGAGTCCAGTCGATGCTTACAGGCGCAACCGTTGAGAGAGTATCGCGCGTCATTGGACGGAATGATGCTCGAAGCAGTAGCGAGTCCCCGGCATCAAGTCGAGCCCCTGAACTGGGAACTCCCGAGAGTAAGAACGCTGAAGAAGCCGGTGCAAGGGAGGGTTCAGCCAGACACCACCCATCGCCGGTATTGCGCAGAACGATCGTCGTGTCATTGATTGAACCTACACGACGTTCTTTCCAGTCGATCACTACCGATGCAACACGAGGTTGCACGCCGCGGGCCCGGCAGACAATCCACGCATCCACTCCAGAGGATGAGACGATAGAGTCGATTCGTGTGATCGCCCCCTGCTGACGCGGTATGACGCAAACGTCGACCCAGACCGTATCACCGGCTGGGATCGTTCGTGGGAGACCAAGCGCCGCGGTATCAAGTACAAAACTGGAGTCGAGCCTCGTGGCAATGAGCTTTTCAAGATCGGTGGGTCTATCTCCGTTGTTGATGATCGCCACACGCCCGCATGCTGTGTCACCAAGACGCACGTCACCGAAGTCGATCGTATCGCCAGTGATACTTGAGCTGACACGCGTTTTAACGTAGAACGTTCGAAACAGTCCGCAGGCCAGCTC
>DNLG01000013.1:3891-18037 GCA_003488525.1 Bacteroidota bacterium
CGCGGCCATCACCGTGGTGTCGGCCCACTGCGTTGCGCATACCCGCACCGAGACCGAATCCCGGGCATTGATCGTGAAAGGACCGGATTGGTCGGTAACGATGATGCGTTGATTCCCCTGCCTGCTGAGCCCACGAATGGTCACCGGTGTCGAGTCCCTATTGCGGATCACCACCGTCGTGCAACGCTCTCTTCCCCGCTGAGCGTCGATTACAACGTCTCGGACGACATCGATCAGCGGAGCATCGTATCGGTAGAGCCATTCCTTGCCGTTTCCTCGATCATCATAGGCGTGGATAACCAACTGTGCATCTCGGGTCATGTCGCGCACGCTCGCCTGGAACTCTACGCTGCCCGCAGAGTCAAGGGGCTCGGAGATCGACCAGATGTAGTTAAACGTTCTGGAGCCAATCACCGCAACGTCCTTGAGATTTGCTGTGTCGCGCGAGGTGTCTCGAATGCTGCCCGTGACAGTCCCGCAGTCGATCTTCGAGCTATACACAGGGGGCGTATCGTCGCGTTTTCTCAGAGGCTCAAACGCCAGCCCCACAAGATTGGCATAGGAGTCATTCCTTGACGTTCCGTACATGATGGCACTGAATGAACCGCTGTCACAGGTGACAACGTGCGTACCTTCCTGTAGATATACATGCGCCCAGTGAATGCTCGTACCGGGAACGACCTGCATTGCGAGCAGCGGTGCCGTGGCAGTCGCCAATCGACCGTCGATCCTGAGCGTCGAGAGGGCATCGTGAGTCGCCACAAGGTTGATGCAATAGAAAAAGCGCTGATTGCGAATGCTGTTGTCCGGTTCCAGCGTTGGGAACCGGAACAGCGTTTCGTTCACGAACTGCTCGATCGGTGGCACGATCACCATAGCCGGATCGAAGGATCGTGTAGTATCGATCTGACTCGACATCAGTTGGACCATGAAGAAGGGGTCGGCCGAACTCCATGAAGCAGGCTCCGAGAGCAGCGTGTCGGCCCAAGCACCCACCGCTGATAGCTGAAAGTTCTTCAGTCCGTTGGCGGTGGTCAGTCGGATCGTTTGCCCCGGCAGAGACGCCATGATCCTGTACATGTCAGGTCTGTTGCTCATGGCAAGCGGTGCTGTAACGTAGGCACGTCCCCATTTATCTGCCGGCGTCAGCTGCTCGACAAGATGATCCTTCGAGCCGCCCATTGACAACGGTATGCTACTGCGCATATGGCCGGATATCACGGCAACAGGTTTGGTAGAACTGATCGACGACCCCGTAAGGTCATCTCTGCCATGCCCCGTGGCCCGTGCCTGCACGAGATAACAGTCGCCCTTGTCGAGATTGACACTAAACGGCGTACGGGCCGCGATACCCATCCGGCCTGTCGTTGCCGCGGGAGTAATGGTCACACGGGTGTCATCTTCAACGGCCATGACCATGAACTCACCCACACGCGGGATCGTAGCCGTGCGATCACGGTTGTTCGGCAGGTAATAGTCTGTTGGACGGTTGACACTGTAATACTGCGTTCCGAGATGCCGTATGGGGATTGCCGCATAGGAGTCTGTCGACCGCAGGAGCGTATTGAGAACGTAGACAACCACCGGGACGTCCGATGTGATAAAGACGCTCTTCTGCTGGACCATCTCCGAGGCGGTGTTGGCATGATAGGGGCTGAGCGTCTCAACGTGCACGGTCTTTGCCGCGATCGGAACGACAACTCGCCCCAATGCTGCCGACTCGATGGTTACCGTTGCATCGTACTGCGACGAGATGAAGATTTGCAGCCGCGGGTCAGCGCCGATCTCCAGGATCTCATTCTGCATGAACCCGACAACGAAGGACGTTCCTTCCAGTGATGATGAGCTCCGCTTCGGCAACACCTTCTCGATCTGCGCAGATAGCTGCAGACCGAAAACAAGACCTAAGGCAACGAGGATGAGTGGGGCTCTTTTCACATCGCGGCCATGTTACGACTTTGACGTGGCTATCGCAACATCGAACGCCGTATGGGTGCAGGTTCATAGATGGGTCGACGTGGCGGGAGTCGAAATCCCGGAACCGTAAACTCGGCCTCGCGCCCACTGACCAGACGCTCGGGATGATTCTCGCCGCTAACGCCACCAAGCCAGAATACGTCGGTCAGAGCATTGTCAACGATGGTGGCATTGATCGTGTCGGCGGCGACCTTGGCAAGCCCCTTTCGATCGCCTGACTCCTGACGGAACGTGATGCTCTGTGCATCACCCGAAGCCGTAAGCATTTTTACGGAGTCTGGCTGGATGGCGATCGTGATTCGCTTGCCAACGATCTGGTCGTATCTCTCCGGTAAGAGCGTATCCGAGCGGGAGATCAGAACGGCATCACCGTCGCCGACAATCGTGCGGATCTCCCCACCCGAGCTGCGCGCCTGGATCGACGCAGCCACTAAGACTGAGGAGTCGGACCATACAACCGGCGACTCGGTCAGGTCGATCAGGCTATCCCCGTCTGAATACTCCATCTTTCCGGACGTGGCCGCTGCCTCGGCACGCACCAGCCTGACGTTGCCGATGGCGATCATGCGTCGGGTGAGACTCTCACCAGCTGATTCGGTGCGCATCTCGTCAGCAGCGATGAAGACGGTGTCGGCGGATTGCCCTCTGCCGTGCTGCCAAGTCCAGGCCCGCGCCGATCCGGTCAGCCTCAACGTCCCCGCGTTTGCGTCACGTCGCGCTTGATCGGCTCCAAACCACGAATGACGTCCCGAATCCTGGATCACAACGCTTCCAACCGCCAGCATGGTATCGACGGTGCGGTCGTGAACGAGAGAGTCGCACCAAATGCGGGTCGAATCATCCACGGCATGCACGTTCTGCTGGAACACGGCGATGCGTCTGCGCAGGTCATAGCGGCCCGTGCGAGAGGTGATGGACATTCGGCCCTGATCCACACGCAGCCCCCGAGGTGCATAAGCGATCGATACGCGTCCATCATAGCGCACAGAGGGGGCGGCAATGGTCATCTCGGACTGTCGGATAAGTACCGAACCGGTGAGCTCGATCGTGTTGCGGACCACGTCATGGACAGCCCTGTCACAGCGCCCTGTCACGTTTCCCTGTGAAAAACGCACATTACCCTGAAACGTCCGTACTGAAGCATCAACTGTTCCGCTGCCAATGAGACTGTCGGCATTCTCCAGAACGATCGGGATCTCAGGGCCGATCCCGTCCTGGGCCTGCATGACGGCGGCGGCAAGCAATTGCATGAATATGATGATCACAACAACTCGCATACCGACCAAATCTACGCCACATGCAAGGATGGCCAGCGTGAGCCGTACTTTTGCGACGTTGATTCCACACCGAGGTTCTGTGCACGATATAGGTTTACTGCCAAGAGAGCGCGCCGTGATCTCAGCCGTCATTAAAAAGGGGGCTGATCCGGATGTCGTCGATGAGCATCTTGAAGAACTCGTCATGCTCCTCGACACTGCAGGGGTCGATGTGGTGGGTCGTCTGACCCAGGAACGCGAACGACCGGACATCTCGACGGCCTTCGGCAAAGGCAAGGTTGAGGAGCTGAAGGAGCTTGTTGACACCTCCGGAGCATCATGCGTGGTGTTCGATGATGAGCTTTCCCCCGCCCAGGTGAGGAATCTCGAAGAGGCATTGAAGGTCAAGGTTCTCGACCGGAGCAATGTGATCCTGGACATTTTCGCCTCGCATGCCCGCACACAGGAGGCTCGCACGCAGGTGGAACTTGCTCAGCTCGAGTATCTTCTGCCGCGTCTGACGCGCATGTGGACGCACCTTTCCAAGCAGTTCGGAGGTGTCGGCACAAAGGGTCCGGGCGAAACACAGATCGAGACCGACCGTCGCATGTACCGCACGCGCATGCAGCGTCTGCGCGAAAAGCTCAAGGAGATCGACGTACAGCGTATGGTGCAGCGTAAAGGCCGGGAAGGTCTGCCACGGTTCGCACTGGTGGGCTATACCAATGCTGGAAAGTCCTCCCTCATGCGCGTGCTGACTCAGGCCGACGTGTATGTGCAGGACCAGCTTTTTGCGACTCTGGATACGACGGTGCGGACGTTTGCACTGCCGTCCGGACAAAAGGCCCTTATCTCCGACACCGTCGGATTCATTCGAAAACTGCCAACGCAGCTTGTGGCTTCCTTCCGTTCGACGCTATCCGAAACACTCGAAGCTGATATTCTGCTTCACGTGGTGGACGTCTCCAACCCACACTACCGCGAACACATGGCGGTTGTCGAGTCAACACTTTCAGAACTCGGCGCTTCAGATACGCCGGTGATCGTCGTCTTCAACAAGATCGACAACGTTCAGCAGCGTGAACTTCTTGATGACGCCGAGGCCGAATCTCCCGGATGCGTGTTTGTCAGTGCTCATCGCGGGCTAAACATCGACCGGCTTCTTCACGTCATGCAATCGACCTATGAAGAGTCGGCCGTTCTGCGCACGCTGAGAATTCCCTACGAGAGTATGAACATCGTTGCTCGGCTCTATTCGGAGGTCGAAGTTCTGCGCCGAAGCGATGAAGATTCCGATGTATTATTGTCGGTTCGCGTGCCTGCCGACCTGCTGGCGCCTTTCACGGCCAAGTATCGGCAATACGTCACCAACGAAGTCCCCTCCCACACATCTGCTTTGTGAGCACCTATGGCTGCCTTGTGGATCCTCGCGCTTATTCTGACAACCTATGTGGCCACCATCCTGGTCATTTACGTCGGACAGGAAGTGCATGTTCTGGCGGGCGCGGCATTGCTCGCCGCCTGTGGATACGGAGCATTCAAACTCTTCCAGCGTCGTCTGACGCGGCTCTGAACCATTTCTGTCCGCATTCATCGTGCTTCGACGACTGACCATCCGATCATTTACCCTCATCGACGAGATTGATCTTGAATTCGATGGCGGGATGACCGTTCTGCTTGGCGAAACCGGAGCAGGCAAGTCGATCATTATCGACGCACTGGCCGCCGCCATGGGCGAACGCGTCTCGGCAGACCTTGTTCGTCAGGGGGCTCGAAAGGCCGTCATTGAGGCCACCTTCGATATCTCCCGGCGTCCTGCTGCAAGCGAGTTTATCTCCTCGCATGAGCTTTCCTGGGAAGCTCCGGAAGTTGTCCTTCGACGAGAAATCGCCGCCCAGGGGGCGTCACGAAGCTTCATCAATGACACTCCCGTGCAGAGCACGATCACGCGTCAGCTGGCCTCCATGCTTGTTGATGTCCATGGTCAGCACGACACGCTGGGACTTATGTCACCATCGACACATCTTGACGCCTTTGACGCATTTGCGCTCACTGATGCCCCGGGACTGCGATCATTGATGTCCGAGCGCTATCAGACCCTGTCGCGCGCTGCGCGGCAGGTCGAAGATCTTCGCCAACGAGCACGCGACGCCGACGCCGATCGTGCCCGACTGCAGTTCATCCACGATGAAATCGCGTCGATCGGCCCCACGCCGGGTGAAGACACAGAGATCGCCATGGAACTGCGGCGCATCGAAGCTGGAGAACACGTTGTTGGCCTTGCCGTCAGCGTCCGCGAACGTCTCTACGCCGGAGACCCGTCGGCCTACGATCTTATCCGCAGCGCCATCGAATCGGTCAGGCAGCTCCAACAATTCGATGTGAACATGCAAAGCGTGGCGTTGGATCTGGAGTCGGCTCTGATCGTCTGCAAGGAAGCCGCCGCGAGTGCCGCTATTCTTGCCGATGCTGATGACCGCGATCCGCAACGCCTCGAAGACATGCGTCAGCGCCATGCGTCGTTACAACGTCTTATCCGCAAGTACGGTTCACTGGAACACGCCGTCGAGCGACTTGAGGCCGTTGCCCGTGACCTGCACGAGGTGGAACATCTCGATGACGCACTTGACGATGCCGAGCGAGAGCATGCCCTTGCTCTGTCAGCCGCCAGCGAGCTGGCAGCGACACTGTGTCAGCAGCGCCGCGCTGGCAGCGAGTCGTTCGCAACGCTCGTCAATGCAAGTCTGCACGAGATGGGCATGCCGGCCGCATCCGTGCGACTCGATATCACTCCACGCGAACTTGGGCCGACGGGTGCCGACGGCGTGGAGATCCTCTTTGCTGCCAACTCCGGCGAACCCCTTCGCCCCCTTGCCAAGATCGCCTCAGGGGGCGAACTCTCGCGCGTAATGCTGGCGATCAAGCGCGCGTTGCTCGAAAGAATCCCAACCGGAACGGTCGTGCTCGACGAGATCGACACGGGCATCAGCGGCCGAGTTGCACGCACGGTGGGCATGATCATGCAGCAGCTAGCGCAGCGCCTGCAGCTGGTGTGCATAACGCATCTTGCACAGATCGCATCGCTGGCGGACAACTTTATCCGCGTCACAAAGAGCTCCTCCGGTGATCGAACGAGCGTCACGGCTGTTCGCATTGGTTCGGCAGAAGCACAGCGCGACGTGGCAATGCTCCTCAGCGGAGCAGACGTCACGGAGACGTCGCTCAACGGAGCGAAAGAACTCATGCAGAGGTCCTCGCCAAAGACAGCACGGAAGGCCAGCTGAGCATGGAACGGTTTTCTGATGAGTCCATGCCTGACTACAACAGGCGAACGCTGACGGCCGAAGACCTGCAGTCGCGGGTGCTTCTCAACGGTGACCCAATTCAGGTAAACCGTGTACTCGATGCATTCGAAATGGCATCTTCAGTCCATGCCGGCAAGCTTCGAAACGATGGTACGCCATACTTTGATCACATCGCCCGCACGGTGATGATTCTCATGGATGAGCTGAAGATCTATGACACCGATGTGATCATTGCGGCTCTGCTTCACGATGTGCTGGAGGACTCCAAGACGATCACCCGTGAAGTTTTGGAGTACAACTTCGGTTCCTATGTGGCGTACATCGTCGAGACACTCACCAAGGATCTTGACGCGGCAAAGGTCGACCCCGAGCGCGTAGACGCCTACTATGCCGAACGTCTTCGAAAGGCAAGTCAGGACTGCCTACTGGTGAAACTCGCAGCCCGACTGGATAATTTTCGCTGCCTGAACTTCAACCTTAAAAAGAACCCTGTGCTGTACGTTTCGGCTACGTTGGACAGGTACGTCCCGATTGCCGAGGCGGCTGCGGATATCCGACTGCAGATGCTTGCGACGCTGATCCGGCACGAGGCCAACACGGTTCTTGGGTAACAACACGGAAATGTCCAGCGACCTTCTTCTTCAGGCTGCCCTCGAAGCTGCCGGCCAAGCCGGCGACATCCTTCGCAGTGGCTTCGGATCAACACATCGCACCGAATCCAAAGAGGGTCGGCACAACCTCGTGACCGAGTTCGATCACCGCAGCGAGCGCTGCATCATTGATGTGCTTCGTGCGCATACGCCCAATGCTGGGTTTCTGGCCGAAGAAAGTGGCCGGCATCACGGGCCTGACGAGCTGCTCTGGGTTATCGACCCGCTCGACGGAACGGTCAACTTTGCTCATGGCATCCCGATATTCTGCGTTTCGATCGCCGCCGTGCATCATGGGCGCATTCTCTGCGGTGTCATCCATCAGCCCCTTCTGCACGAGACCTTTACGGCCGAAGCAGGCAAAGGGGCTTTCTGCAATGGGCGACCCATGCACGTCTCGTCGACCTCGAGGCTCGACTCAAGCATTCTGGTGACGGGTTTTCCGTACAACGTCGACGTCAACCCGGGCGGCTGCATCGATCAGTTCGCTTCGATCGTTGGCAGGGGGCTTCCGGTGCGCCGCCTCGGCAGCGCAGCGCTCGATCTGGCCTACGTTGCTGATGGCCGCTTTGACGGTTACTGGGAGGTTGCCCTCTCGCCCTGGGATATGGCCGCCGGAGTTCTGTTGGTGCAGGAGGCGGCCGGAAGAGTCACGCACTATGGCGGACGCCAGTTCACGCTCGGAGCTGATTCGATCATCGCAACCAACGGCCAGATACATGCCGAGCTCGTGTCGGCCCTGGAGGCCCAGACATGACCCTGCGTCACATGAGCGGTGCGGGCAATACCTTCATTCTGCTCGATGACCGTCAAGATGCTCCCGGCTCCGGCGAGCTCTCGGCAGAGTCCGTGCGCGACCTCATCGCTCTTCATCCACGTGCCGATCACCGACCGATCGAGGGTCTGCTTCGTATACGCTCGATCTCGACGTCGACCATCGTGGCGGAGTTTTATAATCCCGATGGCACACGCGGGATGCTCTGTGGCAATGGTGCGCGCTGCGCTCTGCGGTATGGTCTCGATTCTGGGGCATCAGCCGCTGAAGCACTTCAGCTGAATTTCAATGGCTGTGCCTATGCCGGTGAGGCGCACGCGGACGGATCCGTAAGCGTGATCCTTCCTCCGCCGGCGCAGCTGCGATACTTCGCGCCCGGAACTCTGGAGGATGTCCCGGTTCCGGTCTGGTATGTGAACGTCAACAGCGACCATGTGGTGATCGACGCTCTGCACGATGCTTCCGACCCGCTGATTTTCCGACTTCGGCATCATCCGGTGTTTCCGCGCGGGGTAAACGTCAACATGCTTCAGACCAATTCCGACGGGATGCTACTTCTTGCGACCTTTGAGCGCGGTGTCGAGGCCGTCACCCAGGCCTGTGGCACGGGTGCCGTCAGCGCGGCTCTTTCGATGTGGATGCGCAAGCCGGCCGTGCATGACTACGTGATCATTCCGCCCAGCGGACGTCGACTTGCCGTGCGGATCAATGAGGACGGAGGACATATTACATCCATCGAACTTCGTGGAGATGCCAACTATGACAACGCGTGAATACCTCGAGTCGATCTATCCCTGGATGATCGAAACGCGGCGCCACCTTCACCGTCATCCCGAGCTTTCCTTCCAGGAGTTCGAGACGGCTGATTTCATCTCGCACATACTGACGACATTCGGTATCGAACATCGCCGCGTTGCAACAACGGGCATTGTGGCCCACATCGGCAGCGGCGGGCGCACGGTAGCTCTTCGCGCCGACATTGACGCTCTTCCGATCGATGAACAGACCGGTCTGGAATACGCCTCGGCTCGTCCGGGCGTGATGCATGCCTGCGGACACGACACGCACACGACGATGCTCCTGGCCGTGGCACGGCTACTCAAAGAACGAGAGTCAGCGCTGAGCGGCACCGTTAAGCTGCTCTTCCAGCCAGGCGAAGAAAAGACGCCCGGCGGTGCAAGCATCATGATCAGCCAAGGGGCTTTGGAAGATCCCACCCCTGAGGTCATCTTCGGTCAGCACATTGACCCCGACGCCCCCTTCGGAAAGGTGTCCTTTGTGGCAGGTCCGATGCTTGCCTCGGCCGATGAACTGTACTGGACGATCAGGGGCTTTGGAGCACACGCGGCGCAGCCACACAAGGGGCGCGATCCGATCATGGCGGCAACAGGACTGGTTCATCACCTGCAGAGTCTGATCACCAAGAATCGTAACCCTCTGGACCCTGGTGTGATGACCATCACGAGCATTCACGGCGGCTCGGCCACGAACATCATACCGGATGTTGTCGAGATGAAGGGGACCCTACGCGCATTCGATGCTGCCTGGCGCGAACGTGCCTGGGAGTTTCTCACCGAGCAGACCAAGGCCTACTGCGCGCTTCATGGGTGCGAGGGCGAGCTTGAGATCTCTAAGGGGTATCCGCCGCTGATCAACAGTCACGAGGCCGTGGCCTTCGCACGCCGCGTGGCCCAGGACGTCGTGGGTCAGGAGAATGTTCTGGACTTCGAGCCCAAGATGTGGGCCGAGGACTTTGCGTACTACTCTCAGATGATGCCAGCCTGTTTCTGGATGCTGGGCGGGCGCCCGACTCAGCTCGACGCTATGCCGGGACTGCACAATCCCCGTTTTGCGCCGGAGGAGGAATCGATGAAGATCGGTGCCGCACTTCTTGCCGAGTCTGCCCTGCAATACCTCTCAACCGGACGTTAGGCAAGCCCCTTGTCGAAGGGGGCCGAGCGCAACGTAAACACGGTGATCTCCGGTGGAATACCGATGCGCATCGGAGGCCCCACGGTACCGATCCCGCGGTTGACATACAGGCGCTGCTGGCCTTTGGTGTAGAGACCAGCCCACTGCTTGTAGACATGTTGCGCAGGACTCCATTCGAACCCCAGCAGCTGCACGCCAAACTGACCGCCGTGCGTGTGTCCGGCAAGCATGAGGTCGACCTCGTGACGTCCGACGATCTCGCGATCCCAGAATGTCGGGTCGTGCGCCAGCAGCACAACCGGCTCCTGGTGGCCAACCCCTTCCAGTGCTCGGTCGATTCGTGCAAATGACTGACGAAAACCGGTATTGTCAGTGCCGGCGATCAGAATCGAACTTCCTTCCACGCCGATGCGACGATTGGTATTCACCAGCAGATCGACGCCCATGGACCGAAGCGCGCTCTTCAACTGGCGGTGCTCTTCGGGCGTGTTGTAGTGGTCATGATTGCCCAGACACGCCATCACACCGTAGGGGGCGCGGAGTTTCTCGAGTTCCCGAGAGATCATGGACAGTTCACCCGGACGCTGATTGACGAAGTCACCGGTGATGACCACCAGGTCGGCCTGCTCAGCGTCAATAATGCGTCGCACCTCTTCAAATGGTCGATGATCTGGAAACGAACCTGCGTGCACGTCGGATATCTGTGCGATCCGCAGACCATCAAGAGCTCGCGGCAGCCTATCGAGGGTGAGCTCGACGCGGCGCGTCTGAAAGTCGTAGAGTGTACTCCACATGCCCCTTCCAACCATGACGAAAGGAACGGCAGAGATTGACCATGCGGCGGTGCCCAGAAATGCCCGTCGGGAGGGTTCGACTGATGCCGCAGGCTCGACCGGTGGTGAGTCACTCACCATCGTCGGACCGGCGGGAGTCGTGCGGCGCAGCCGCGTCCACATCGCTCCAACGCCGCGTGCGGCATCACGCAGCAGAAGAACCGCCGCGATCCCGAACTTCGGAAGGTACCAGAGCGAGACGAAGCCCAGCAGCGAGACATCAAAGCCGTCCATTCGGAAGAAGTGACGTCGAAGCAGCATCGTTACGAGTGTAATGAACATCACCGCGCCAATGGCCCACGGCACGCGGTACCACCAGCGGTTCAGGTGACGTCGGCGGGCAAACGCCGTCCAATGCCCGAGCACGTAGAGGTCAATGAGAAGAAGCGTGGTGCCGAGAACGGCACCGAAGAGCAGCAAGTTCGGTTGTTGATTCATCCCTACTGGACGTCGTGGGTCGGTGACCGCAATTGGAGGAACAGAGCCTCGGCCTGAGCGATCACGGTTTGATCTTCCGCCGAAACAACTGCGGCATTGACGAACTGCTTGCGTCCTTGTTGCGCATGTATCCACGCGCGCACCTCGTACTCCCGTCCGATCATCATCGGACGTCGGAAGTCTACCTTCAGGCTGGCTGTCGGCGCGCGTATCCCGACGGCACTGAGCGTCTTGCCCATTGTCTCGTCGAGGAGCAGCGAGATGATACCTCCGTGGGTGATCCCAAGAGCCCCCTGCAGCTTTTCGTCAGGACGGATCCACGTGCGCACGACCTTGTCATGCCGGCTGCGCACAAAGCTCAGCCGCAGCGAGCTGGGATTGGCCTGGCCGCAACCAATGCAGTGATTCTCAGGCTTAGGCCGCAGGATCTGAAGGTCGTCGCCATGAGAGAGCGGCGTCAGCGGAACCACGATCGAAGAGCCGCTCTGGCGGTACGCATGGTAAGGCCCCCATGGCTCTATGTTCCTGGCGATCTCAACCGCTACATGCGGAACGAGCCGGCCGCGCTCGCCCACCGGTGCCCAGTGATAAAGAACACCATCGGCCGAGTAGGAGAGCCGTTCAGGCGCGAAGGCCACCGACAGCGAGTGCGCGTACTCAAGGCGACCGTCTCGGTAGCCGGTATAAACGATCGGTGTATCGCTCACACGCAGGTAATTCATCTCCTCTCCACACCGGCTCACGTACGGATACTCGGGATAATCGGGATTGGCCGTCGGAGCAAGGCGTCGGAAGAAAAAGTCAACAAACCATGGGTTGTCCTGCACTACCCCATCAAGCGTCAGGACGCCGCGCGCATCAAGTTCGTAGTAGTACTCGCGGCTGACCATCAACGGATCACATCCTGTCGGGTGTGCCGACGCCGAGAATGAGCAACCCGTTTCGCATCGCCCGCCGCGTAACGTCCGCCAGCAGAAGACGGGCCGACTCCAGTGCCGGCTCGGCACCCAGAATCCGGCAGTCGTGGTAGAAGTTGTGGTATGCCCCGGCAAGGTCTCGAAGGAACTCGGCGATCACGTGCGGCTCGAGGTTTTCGGCGGCACGCTCAACGGTCGACCGGAAGCGCGACAGCATGGAGATCAGTTCAATCTCGCGGGCGTCGATCAGGACCGATAGATCTGCCTCGGTGTCGAGAGTCACACCACGTTCGTGGGCCTTGCGAAGGATCGAGCAGATACGAGCATGCGCATACTGCAGGTAGAACACCGGATTGCGGTCGCCCTCCTCTTTGGCCAGCCCCAGATCAAACTCCAGGTGTGTGCCAACGGCCCGCATAATGAAGAAGAAGCGGACAACATCTGCCCCGACCTCTTCGATAAGGTCATCAAGTGTAAAGGACTTACCACTGCGCTTTGAGAACTTTACAACCTGGCCGTCCTCAACAAACGTCACCATTTGGTGGATCACCACGCGCACGCGATCGGTATCAAAACCGAGTGCCTTGACACCGGCAAGTACATCCGGCACGGTGGCAATATGATCAGCTCCGAAGATGTCCACCACCGTGTCAAAGCCCCGTTCCAGCTTATCGCGGTGATAGGCAATGTCCGGCAGGCGGTAGGTGGGTTCCCCGGTAGACTTGATAATGACCTTATCCTGTGGATTGCCGACTTGCGTCAGTGCAAACCACGTTGCACCATCTTTTTCGTACACGAGGCCACGCTGACGAAGTTCTTCCACTGTAGCTGCGACCTTCCCGGAACCATACAGCGAATCCTCGTTGAAGTACACATCATGGTGGATATTGAGCGCGTTCAATGTTCGCTTGATCGATTCGAAACACCATGCTTCTCCGGCCTTCCGGCAGAAGGCCATCGCATCGTCAGCGGACATGGCCCGCAGGTCCTCACCGTGCTCGGAGGCCAGGGCCGTTGCAATCTCCTGGATGTATTCGCCATGGTAACCGTCTTCGGGAAACTCGATGTCTGAATTTCCGAGCGCGTGCTGCAGACGAACGTAGATGCTCTTTCCAAGCATGTTCATCTGATTGCCCGCGTTGTTGAAGTAGTACTCGCGGGTGACACCATAACCATTCCACGCGAGCAGATTGGCGATCGTATCGCCGACAGAGCAATTGCGTCCGTGGCCAGCATGCAGAGGGCCTGTAGGATTGGCACTGACGTACTCAATATTCGCAGTTCGGCCTGCGCCGCAGTCCGAGCGGCCGATCTCATCACCCAGCAGGTTGAGATCTCTCAGCATGGCATGATACACCGCGTCGCTGAACGTCACGTTGATAAACCCCGGACCGGCCACCTCCAGCTTGGCGATCAGTGGTGAGGGGGCTACCCCGTCGACGATCTCCTGGGCAAGTGCGCGGGGTTGCTTGCCGATCTGCTTCGCATGCATCATGGCAATGTTGGTCGACAAGTGGCCATGACCCTGCTGCTTCGGTACGCCAAACGGTATCGGCCCGTCGATCTGCAGACCAGCGGCCACACACGCTGCCTGAAGTTCGGCCTCGATGTACTTCTGCATCATACGGCTGAGGCCCTCCTCGGAGTGAGCTTTGTGGCGCGGGGAGTACCCGACGGACTGAGAGTGTAGGCCTTGGCATCTCCCCAGAGACGTTCAAGTTTGTAGAACTCGCGCGCCGAGGCCAGCATAACATGCACGACCACATCGAAGTAATCCAGGATCACCCACGTGGATGTTCCCTTTCCTTCGTGATTTGGATAACCGAACCCCATGGATTTGAGGGTATGCTCGATCGAATCCGTGACGGCCTTGATCTGGGCCTCCGAGTCCACCGTTACGATCACGAAGAAATCGGCAGGGGGCGTCTCGATCTCCGTCAGGTCGAGAATCAGAATATCGTGAGCAAGCTTCTCCTGCGCCATACGCGCGCAGAGAACGGCTCTTCCTTTAGTGCTGCGGGGTTTCAAGATGGGTTTGGGGTTTGAGGTTTGAGGTGTGAGGT
>DNLG01000013.1:18169-20056 GCA_003488525.1 Bacteroidota bacterium
TGTGAGGTTTGAGGTGTGAGGTTAGTCGCGGAAGGGTTCAAGGTTGTCGAGATCTGCGCCGAGTACGACCGAGGCCTTGAGAAAACGCATCGAATCGATCTCGGCCACGACCATCGTGTCGGCAACGCCCATGACGCGGGCAACCTTCAGTGCCGATTGCCGGTCACCGACCCGGTCGACAACCGACGTCCTGCGGGGTCGTTCGGCGGATGTCGTGATCTCGACAACGTCGAAACCGCGGCGGCGGAAGAAGTCAAGTGCCGCCTTGCCAGCCCCTTTGCGCCCTGAGGCATTCACGACCTCAAGCTGGATGGCGCTGCGTGGGTCTGATTCGTCGGCCAATGGTGAGATCGGCGGGTGCAGAATGCGCCAGATAAAGGATCCAAGAAGAACCAGGGTTGCCAGACCGGCAAGGCCGATGACGCTCCACCCTGCGACCATTGCCGCACCCGTCGGGAGGGACCGTCCGAATAGCTTCATGCGTTACTCTTGGACACCAAAAACCTGGGCCGTTCGGCACGGAAGTCCGTGCCAACCCGATGGGTTAGCGGAAAGGGCGGGATTCGAACCCGCGGTACCGTTGCCGGCACACACGCTTTCCAGGCGTGCCAATTCAACCACTCTTGCACCTTTCCGAGAGGGCGAATATACGCAGATGCCCGATCATGGCCGGATGAGGGGGCCGCGCACACGATTTTCGTCGTTCCTAAACCTATCACCGAGGGGGCGAAAGATTCGTAGATTTGTCGGTTGCAGGAGTGTGTCCTTTTCGAAACAAAGAACACGGCATGAAACGACGTTCCTTCGTTACAACCATGGCCACAGCAGCTGTGGCGGCAGGTGCCGCCAGCGCTCGGGCTTTGGCGTCGGTTGAGAGCGGCACCCGTGAGCCCCTTACGCGCGTTCTACCCAAAGGACTGCGCCCCGGCTCGACGGTCGGTATCGTGTGCCCTGCGAGCGCTGCATCAACCGGTGATATCGCCGACTTTGTGGCGCTGTGCCGTGAATGGGGCGTGCGTGTAAAGCTGGGCAAGAATGTCTCGCGCCGCAATGGGTATCTGTCGGCACCCGACCAGGACCGAGCATCGGAGTTCATGGAGTTCATCGAAGATCCGGAGGTCGATGCCGTGATCTGCGCCCGTGGCGGTTATGGAGTAATGCGCATTCTACCGATGCTGGACTTCGAAGCGATCCGTCAGGCCGGCAAGATCATCATGGGGTTTTCGGACATCACGGCCCTGCTCATCGCGGCGCATCAGCTCAGCGGCGTTGTCACCTTCCACGGCCCTGTTGCCTCATCGACATTCGACAGCTTCACCGTGCAGTCCCTCCAGGGTGTGATCCTGCCGGAGAATGCTCCGCCGCTGACCACCTTCACGAACTCGCGACTGACGGTCATCAGTGAGGGCAGAGCCCAGGGGCGTCTAACTGGCGGGAACCTGGCACTGGTGGTCAGCACTCTTGGCACAAAGTTTGAGATTGACACGACAGACTCCATTCTGTTTCTTGAAGAAGTCAACGAAGAGCCGTTCAGGGTTGACCGCATGCTGACCCAGCTCTGGCTTGCCGGAAAGCTTCAATCTGCAAAGGCTGTGGCGCTGGGCAACTTCCGCGACTGTGAAGCTCGCGGAACGTCCATCTCCGGACCATCGTTAAGCCTCCAGCAGGTCTTCGAGCAGCGACTGGCGTCGCTCGGCGTTCCAGTGGTCTACGGACTGCCCTTCGGCCACGTCAAGAGTAAGCTCACGTTGCCTCTTGGGGTCAACGCCGAGCTTGACGCCACGGCCAGAACGTTCCGCGTTCTTGAGCAGGCGGTGGTTTGAGCGGAGGAACGTTTGAGGATGTGTTCACCTGTAACCGAAACTTCAGTTCGAGTCTTTAGAATTA
>DNLG01000013.1:20301-23116 GCA_003488525.1 Bacteroidota bacterium
TCTACGGCGTCAACACGCTGTCGTTCCCGAAGATCACAGTGGACTACATTGCGCTGGACGCGACGGGCAACCCGATCACCGACCTTGCCAAGGCCGATTTCCGGGTGACGGAAACAGCCCAGGGCGGCGCACCGATCGACCTCACGGCCTCTGTGACGCACGACTGTGATGTTCTGCAGAGCGACCCGGAAGCGAGCATCGTGATCATCCTCGATCGATCGAAGTCCATGGACGACGATGTTCAGGGCCGTAAGCGCTTTGACTATGCCAAGGATGCCATCCGGGCCTTCGTCAACCAGGTGAAGTTCACCGGTGAAACGCGCGTCTCGCTCGTAACGTTCTCGGGCACAGTCGAGACCACCGTCGAATGGGCCAGTTCGGCCAAGCCGATCATCGACTCACTCACCAAGATGAAGGTGCTTACCAACACGAACTACGTGCTGCCGTTTGAAGACCCATCAAAGAATATTTACGACCTCTTCAAGAAGCGCCCGGCTAACCTGCCCAAGTACGTCTTCTTCCTCACCGACGGGCATCCGAACCCGGGGATCGCCGACGTCTCGGTAACAAAGAGTGAATCGAAGTTTGTTTCGGACAACACACAGAAGCTACTGGCCCAGGGTATCCGCTTCTACAGCGTGACGATCCTCGAGCCTGCCACGCACTGGACTCTCGAAGCCCTCTCCAAGGGAACCGGCGGAAAGTCGATCGTGACGGATGAAACGAAGCTCGTCGATATCATGTCGTTCCTGGCTCTCGAAACACAGGTGCGGAAGATTTGCCGCATCACGTGGGTCTCTCCGTACACCTGCACCGAGCAGGGGCGCACACGTGTGGCCGGCATTACCATGCTCCGCGGCGTAAACCCTACGGCCAATGTGACGGTCGTGACTCCTCCCAACAGCGTGTCGGGTGTTGAGATCAGTGATCCGGTGCTGTTCTGCGGCGATCCTGCCGCCAATCAAGTGTCATTTGCGAACGTCACGTTGACGGCACGCGGAGCAACCTTTGCCGCGACCGGGCAGAGCATCTCCCCATCGACATACTTCCGTGTGGTGGACTGGAACTTCCCGTTCAATCAGCCCACGTTCGCCCCTTTCAATCTTGCGCCCGGTGCGAAACGCGTTCTTCGCGTGGAATTCAAGCAGGGCTCTTCACAGGTCTTCCGCCAGGCCGAGCTGGCCTTTACCGGCTCACCATGTCCGCCAAAGTTCACCCTCGTCGGTGGCACGGGCGTGGTGCTTCTTCAGTCCCCTGTCGGCGGAGAGCTCTTTTCTACGTGCGATACCATTCTGATCAAGTGGGCCGGCGTCCTACCAACACAGCCGGTCAACCTGGAGTACTCCGACGATGGTGGCGCGACGTGGAAGTCGATCGACCCGCAGGCCACGGGGCTTGTCTACAAGTGGATCGCTCCGCGTGCCGGCGTTAACTACAAGGTTCGCGTCAGTGTCAGCCCGGTGCGTCAGTATGCTTGGGCAACGGGGCTTGGTGGCTTCGGTGATGAAACCGCAACGTCGGTTGCCGTCTTGCCAAGTGGCTTCAAGGTGTTTGCCACCGGCTTCTTCGAGGGTAACTCGAAGTTCGGCCCGGTGAACGTCACCGGTGCAGCAGGGAATATTGACGGGTATTTCGTGGAGCTCGACAGTGACGGCAAGATCATCGACCCTTCGAAGGTTCTCGTCCTGTCCGGATCAGCTTCCAACGAGGAAAAGGTCATCGGCTGTGTGGTCGACAACAGGGGCAATTACTACGTTGCCGGCTACTACTCGAGTCCTTCTGCTACTTTCGGTCCTTACTCCTTCTCGAGAGGTCCACTCGATCAGCGCAACTTCTTCCTGTTTAAGTTCGACTCGACAGGAAAGCTCGACTGGCAGGCTGGCTCCAAAGGAACGGCAACGCGGATCAGTTATGCAATGCTAACCGACATTGGTCTGCAGTATGACCCGGCCGGTAACGTCACGGTGATCGTAGCCGGGAAGTTTCAGCGATATGCCGAGGTTGGCATCAGCCGCACGGGTGCGACCGTTTCCTCGCCGGCGTTCCCGAATGCCGCTGACCGTGACTTCTACGTCACGTATGATTCGCAGGGCTACCCACTGGCATTTACCACCGGCACCAAGCCAACAACGGGAGCCTACCAGCAGACGTCGGCAACCGACCGACTGAACTTTGCATACAAGACCGATATCTTCCGCGGACCGATCACGTTCACCCCCCCGGGGATCACCCTGCCGAACAACTCGGGTCCGGGATCGGACGATGTATACGTCAACAAGGAAGGGTCGGCCCCGGCCTCCAGTGACGTTTCCGACAACATCTTCTCGGTGAAAGCACCGCAGCTGGAGTTCCGCCCGAACAAGGTTACCTTTCAGACCATCCAGCAGGGCCAGTCGACAACGGCTACGGCACTTCTGACCAACATCGGAAACTTCGACGTCGCGGTAAAGAGCGTGACGGTGGCCGGCGCAAACAGCGCGGATTTTCAGTTATCCGGCAACATCATCGGCCAAGTCGTTCCAGCTGGCAAGTCGATCAACATTGAGCTGATCTTCACGCCGAAAGGCATCGGCAGCCGCACGGCACTGATTGAGATCGCCGGCACCTGTGGCTCACCTGTCCAGCTCAGCCTGGATGGTCTTGCAACAGCCCCATGCGATGTCGAGAGCATTGCTCGTGAGAATCTTGGCAAGGTTCCCCTCGGTCAGCCTCGCCAGCAGAAGGTCACCTGCATGATCAAGAACTCCGGCAAGGTTGCCATCAGTGGAAACCTTCGAGTTCCGGTGCCTAATGCCGACATCGTGGTGCGTAACGC
>DNLG01000090.1:0-4432 GCA_003488525.1 Bacteroidota bacterium
CTGAAGGAGACGATCGTCGAGATCGACCGCGACAATAAGCACACTGCCCTGTCTCACAAAGAGCACGAAGCCGCTCCATGGGTCTGCGTAGAACAAGCCTATCCATCCGGCAAGCGCATCCAGGGCACGGTTCAGCGCATCACGGATTTCGGCGCCTACGTGCAGGTCAGCCCGAAGATCGAAGGCCTGCTGCGTATCAGCGAGCTGAGCTGGACACGCCGCGTTAAGCACCCGTCAGAGGTCGTCTCTGTAGGCCAGACCATCGAAGTCGAAGTCCTCTCCGCCAACGAAGAAAAGCACCAGCTTGCGCTGGGATACAAGCAGACACAGCCGAACCCATGGCTGACACTTTCGGCTGAGCTCCCGTCTGGCAGCGACGTCGAAGGCACCGTGCAAAGCGTGAGCACGCAGGGAGCCGTCATTCGTGTGCGGGACACCTTCGATGGCTTCATGCCACGCTCGAAGATGGCCGGTACCCGCGGTGGCAAAACCACGCTGAGTGTAGGCGACACGGTGGCCTGCGTGGTGGTCGACCTTAGCCCCGAGAATGCAAGTCTGATCCTTGCTATGCGAAACGAAGACGGTTCGGTGGCCGGCCAGCAGTCAAATGACTGGCAGGGCGGCGGACGTCAGCGCGACAACGATCGTGATCGTGATCGCGACCGTGATCGCGACCGTCCACAGCCACGTCACGAGCCGGCACCGCCATCGCCTGGCGTCACCCTCGGTGACCTGCTGCGCGACGCAGACAAGACCAGCCTCGGTCAGTAAGTCCTCCCGACAACAAGCACTCGACGATCACACGCCGGAATCTCTCACGAGGTTTCGGCGTTTTCTTTTCTCCGCACTGCTAAGTGGTAATTTGCCTGCCCCATGAAACCGAGAAACACATTGGTATTCTTCTGCTTCGTTCTGGCTATGCTCTGCACGACGCTCACGCTGCTCGGTCAGCAGCCTACGTCGGTGTTGCAGCAGCCGCGTCCCCTTTCGCCGGCGGAGTTCATGACGTCGGACACGTCGCAGGCAACACGTCCAGGAGTACCGGGTCAGGCGCAAGCCCCCTCATCGCGCGAGCAGGATAGTCTGTACCGTCAGGCTATGGAACTGCAGATCACGGCTCCGGCTCGTTTCGCCATGGCCGCCAGGGAAACTTCGGCAATGCTCCTGGCAATGTCCCGTGCCAATGCCCGACGCACGATCTGGGATCAGATCGACGCAACAATGGACATTCCTGCATCGATCTTTAAGCCGCGCGATCAGGATGTGACGCAGTACCAGCTGACGATCGCCAACGCGATGTACGTGCCAGGAGTGCTCCTGCGTCCAATGGGTACCGGCAACCTGCAGGTGAACTTCTCGGATATCGCCAAGGTATTCGGAATCGGCGAAGACGTCAGCCCGGTGATCCGGTATGTCGTTGACGATTATCTGGACGTGGAGATCGTGATCTACTCGACGCAGGCCATGATCGTCGCGACGCTCTTTTCGGGCAAGCAGGAACCGGGAACATACACGATCACCTGGAACGGCAAGGCGCAGGACGGTAAGCCGGTACCAACGGGTGAGTATATCGCCGAGGTGCGTCTGGGCCGCGAGCGCATCATGCGCAAACGCATCACCTGGAACGCCCGATGAGATGCGCAGTGACGCATCTGGCCGTTGCCCTGCTGCTGGCACTCGGCGCCGCAGGCGCAGTCGCGCAGCAGACTTCGATCGTCGTTGAACTCAACGGCGATACTCCATCCTATACCGAGTGGCTTCGCAGCGGTCGCTCAGGTCGGATCGATGCCCTTCGATCATTGCTTGGTGAGCACACAACAGCCCCCTACATTCTCAGCTCCACACTGCAATGCGTCGAGCAGGCCATTGAAACCTCATCAGCAGCCAAGACCCGTCTGGAGTCGACCGTTGAGCGTCTGCAGCGCTACGCAGTGATCACCCTGCATGGTCCGCGTAATGCCGCCCTTCTGGCCGCAAAACTGAGGCGGAACTCGCTGGTTCTCCAGGCCCAGGTGCTGCCCGAGCAGCGAATCGTCGGACAGCCGAATGATCCCGAGCTGCAACGCCAGTACTACCTTCCCCGCATCGATGTGTTTCGTGCATGGGATCTGCTGCCCTCTTCAGAAGGCGCGCTGGTGGCGATCATCGATACAGGCATAGACACAGCGCATGTCGATCTGCAGGGGAGCGTCTGGAAGAACACGGCTGAAATGGGGCTTGATGATTCCGGCCTGGATAAGCGCACGAACCGCAAGGATGATGACGGCAACGGATTTGTTGACGACTGGTTCGGATGGGACTTTGTTGGGCGCAGCGGTTCGATGCAGGACAACATTCCTCTGCCGGGAAACAGTCATGGCACACACGTCGCTGGCATCGTAGCAGCTCAGGTGAACAACGCCATCGGCATGGCCGGCGTTGCTCGCCAGGTGCGCGTAATGGCCGTCAAGGTAGGTCGCGACGATCCGAACTCGGAGTCCGTCGCGCGTTCGGCTGACGGTATCCTGTATGCTTCGGCCATGGGTGCTGACGTGATCAATTGCTCATTCGGGAGCAGCTCGCCGACCTTTGCCGACGTCGACGTGATCCAGACGGCCACGAAGCTCGGGAGCCTCGTTGTGGGAGCTGCCGGGAATGATGCTTCGGATCAGGCGTTTTATCCTGCTGCCTATGCCGAGGCCGTTTCGGTGGCGGCAACGGATCTTTCGGATCGGCTCGCCCCCTTCTCAAACGTACACTCAACGGTGGATGTCTGTGCTCCGGGTGTTGGCATTTTCTCAACGATTCCCGGCAACTCCTACGCGTCGTACAATGGCACGTCGATGGCCGCACCGATCGTTTCTGCCGTAGCTGCCATGATCACGCAGTGCTTCCCATCGTACACCCCGTCGCAGGTGCGTGCAGCACTGGTCTCTTCGTGCGAGGACATTGACACGCTCAATAGCGCCTACGTCGGCAAGTTTGGCATGGGACGTATCAACGCCTACCGTGCCTGCTCGGGTCAGGCTACCCGCTGGTGTGTGGTAACGCGACATCTGATCTCGGACGCTGATGGCGACGGCATCTTTCGTAGCGGCGACGCGCTTGATCTGAAGATTACGTTGCGCAACGTGCTGAGTGACCTTGCCAACGCACGTGTTGTGCTGCAGAGTCTCGATAGCAGCGTGGAGTTGATCGACTCGGTGATCTCCTTTGGCGCACTGGCTGCGCAGCAGGAGCTGACGTTGCCGCGTCCCCTGCGCTTTCGTCTCAAGCAGTCGCTGTCCGACAATCAGCGCATAGACCTGCGCGTGCGGGTCTTGGACGACGGAGGGGTTGTCGGAAGCGACGTCATCAGTGCCGTCGCTAATCCGACCTATGCCACGATCAGCGTCAACGACATCGCCACAACAGTTAACTCTTCAGGTAACATCGGCTACAACGACTACTCGGCAAACGAGCAGGGAGTTGGCTTCCTCTACAAGGAGTCGCCGTCTCTACTATTTGAAGGGGCTCTCATGATCGGCACGGGGCCGTCGCTTCTTCCGAATGTAGCGCGCGGAGAAGAAACAAGCGTACGGGACAAATCCTTCAGAAGCTCACGTGCAGCAAGTCTTCGCACGGACAGCGTTGCCAGCGGAGCACGCGTAGCGACCGCCTTTACGGACGACCTCAGTACGGATGGTATGGGGCTGAGCATCGTGAAGAACGTCTATGCGCGCAGTGAGGATTCTCTCAAGAACAGCATCCTTGTCGTGCTCACCGTGTCGAACACGACCAACAGGAGCATCGACAACATCTACGCGGCGTACTTCTTCGACTTTGACATCGGCTCGAACGGTGCGAACAACGTCTGCTCCTGGGATGCCGAGCTCGGCGCGTTCATGCATCGCAATGTTGTGGAGTCCGCGCTGCCGCGAGTGGCGATGACAATGATCTCTCCCCTTCCGCTGAACGGCTTTGCCGTGGACAACGACGGAGCGATCGATTGTCCAAGCATCTATGATGACTTCACCCGCGCCGAAAAATGGTTCATGATGTCGCAGGGCCTCAGACGGCGTAGCTCGACACCAACCGACGCTTCAACGGTCATCGGCGCAGGCCCCTTCTCGCTGAGTCCAGGAGCTTCACAGCAGATCGCATGGATCCTTGCGGCAGGAATGAGCCGTTCCGACCTTCTCAAGGGTCTCACCACCATGCGCAACGCAGCCACTGATCAAGGTGTCGAAGTCCAACCCTACGTTCCTATCCCGCTGGTCGATGGCATCAAGCACGTTGCCGGTTCTCCACTTCTCTCGGGTGGTATGGCGCAGATCGTCTACTCGCTGACACTTCCGAGTGATGTCGAACTGGATATGATCGACATCACCGGCCGGCAGGTCGCCGTGCTTCACACAGAGTCCGACGTCATCAGTGGTGATCACAGCGTCACGATCACACTCCCCGACGTGGC
>DNLG01000090.1:4687-15532 GCA_003488525.1 Bacteroidota bacterium
CACACCTCACACCCTTCTTCGAAGCACCCCCACTGCCTCTACATGGTAGGTCTGCGGGAACATATCGACCGGTGTCACGTGGGCGACATCATAGGTCGAAGAGAGAATCGCACAGTCACGTGCCATCGTGCCGGGGTTACAGCTGACATACACGACCGTGGGTGCGGCAACAGCCAGGATATGACTGACCACCTGCTCGTGCATACCACTGCGCGGAGGATCGACGATCACCACATCGGGCTTGGGGAAGGTTCGCAAGAGCTCCAGTGCAGCAGGACGATGCAGGTCGACGACCTGAAAATCTACATTGTCGATGCCGTTGCGTTGGGCATTTGCGCGAGCATCCAGGATGGAGCCTTCGGCAAGCTCCGCACCAACAACATGCCTGGCAAGCTTTGCCGCCGGCAGCGTGAGCGTGCCGGTGCCGCAGTAAAGATCCCACACCACGGAGTCTTTGGTAATGCCGGCCCCTTCCATTGCTTTGCTGACAAGGTTAGGAAGATGAGTAGTGTTGGTCTGAAAGAACGAGAACGGCGAGATGCGATAGGTGATGCCGTGACTGATCTCTTCGAGGTAGCCTGGACCATTCACCGTTGTGATCGTGCCGACGGCCACAGGAGACCATGTATCGTTGATGGCGTGGATCATCGAAGAACCGGCAGGAAGCTGAGCATGCAGTGACATCCACTCGGCTATGAAGTCGTGCTCAAACTCGGCCTGCGGCGTTGTGGTGATCAGCACGGTCATCACCGCACCACTGCTGGCGCTCGTGCGCACAACAAGGCTGCGCGCAAAGCCGGTATGATTGCGCTGATGGTACGGGGCTATGCCGAACTGCTCGGCGCACGAATGTGTGTGCTGAAGGATCACATCGCCGACGTTGCTCTGCAGCAGGCATGCGTCAATATGTCGAACCTTGTCAAAGCGTCCCGGCACGTGCAGTCCAAGCGCAAACGAGGTCGTGAACTCCTCACCGCTGTCGATCTCCTGGCGAGTGAGCCAGCGCGAGGCACCGAATGAGAACTCCATTTTATTACGATATCGGTACTCGTTTGGCGAGGCAAGCGTCTGTGCTATCTCCCCGACAGGGATCTTGGCAATGCGCTCAAAGGCGTCCACCACATGCTGACGCTTCCAGCGAAGCTGCTCGGCATGTTCAAGATGCTGCCAGGTGCAGCCACCGCAGACACCGAAGTGCGGACAGGGGGCTTGGCGGCGCAGGGCCGATGGCTCGAGAACTTCCACGGTCTCGGCCAGGATGTGCCGCTTCTGACGTCCGGTGATACGAGCCCGCACACGTTCGCCGGGCAGAGCCCCTTTCACAAAATGAACGTGCCCGTCGATGCGTCCTACGGCCACACCCTCAAAGCCTAAAGCATCGATGGTGATCTCTACGTCGACAGGAATTCGGTCCCGCTTCATTGTCTGCCTGGTTAGTTTTGAAGCCGCAAAGTTACATGGCCACCACCCCTTCTCATGCTGTGCTTCGTTGTATCGCGCTGACGTCCCTCATCGTGGGCTGTCTCATGGGGCTACATGCGCCACAGGCGCGTGCTACCGAGCCCCTGCTGCAGACGGTGGTCATTGAGTCCGTGCGCGCGTCGATTGGCACCGATACGCTCACAATCTTCCTGCGCACTGCCTCGCCCCTTGCCCAGTATCAGCGTCCGGAGAAGACCCCCACGGGCTGGCTGCTGCGATTTCCTTCGGCCTCGTGCACGCAGACGGTCGTGGATTCATCGGCACGCACCGAGAAGGTCCGCTGCAGCATTGAGCAGATCCGTACGTTCGCCGTTCTGCGCATCGCCACGACGCTGCGTGACACGCTCATCGTGCGACGCCTGGGGGCGAATGAGCTTGCACTGCTCTGCGTACGCCGCATCGCTGCGCCGCAAGCAGCCGTGATGCAGGAACCTGCATCCAGCGTTGCTACCGGCGGCCGCTGGTCACTGGACGTGATCGTGATCGATGCCGGACATGGCGGAAAGGACGTTGGCGCCGAAGGCGTCAATGGCGCCTTTGAAAAAGACGTCACCCTGGCAATTGCCCGCAAGCTCCGTGATGCGCTGCGAAAAGAGCTACCGATGACCAAGGTGGTGATGACACGTGAGACCGATGAGTTCATCGAACTCTATCGTCGAACCGAGATCGCCAACGATGCTGGTGGTAAACTATTCATGAGTATTCACTGCAATAGCATGCCCAGCAAACCCCATCCGGCTCACGGCTGTGAGACGTACATCCTGCGTCCGGGCCGCAACGACGATGCGGCACGCGTGGCGCAGAGAGAAAATGCCTCTGTGCGATTCGAAAGCTCAACCAAGCAGTATCAGACCATGACGGAGGATCAGATCATCGTTGCCACCATGGCCCAGCGGTCGTTTGTGCGCTTCAGCGAATCGCTGGCCTCATCGATCCAGAGTGAGGTCACTGGCAGCTGCCCGCTTGCCGACCGTGGAGTCAGTCAGGCTGGCTTTTTTGTGCTCGTCGGCGCAAGCATGCCAAACGTCCTGGTCGAAACGGGCTTTCTCTCAAACACCGGCGATGCGCAGTATCTTGCCTCGCCCAAGGGGCAAAGTGCTATCTCCACGGCACTGGCAAAGGCCATCTCCCGATATGCTCGGGATTACCAACGAACGCTCAACCGCTGACCCTAAATGTCATCACCTACAACCACGGCAGCCGACTTTACCGTGCGCCGCCTTGCCCGCACCATGCTGCCCTTTGTGCGTCCGGCTTGGAGGCTCGTCGTGTTCTCGACGCTTGCTAACCTGACGTTTTCGACGGCCAACGCACTGATTCTGGCCGTGGTCGAGCCGGTGTTCCGAACGCTTTTCGGCGCAAACTCCAGCCCCCTACCAACCGGAACCGTGGCCGTATCCGGGTTCATGAAGGTCTTCAACGAAACGCTCGGTGCATTCATCACCTCGGGCGACCGAAGCGAATCCCTCCGCTCGATCAGCTTGGTGATCGTTGGGCTGTTCGTCATCAGGGGGCTGACAAAGTACGTCAGCGCTGTGATCTCCACGCGGCTCGAGGAAGGCATCATGAAGCGGGTACGCGATGCGCTGTTCAACCATATCTCAGACCAGTCGCTGGACTTCTTTTCCAAGCGAAAGGCCGGCGACATCATGTCGCTGCTAACCAACGACGTTCACATCCTCAACCACGCAACCATCAACTCCATTACAGTGATGTGGCGTGAAGTCTCTACGGTCATCATCTATCTGACGTTGCTGGGTCTGATCAGCATCAAACTCACGGTGATCTCCGTCGGCGTGTCAATGATCGGACTTGTCCTGATCCGCACGGCCACCAGGCTTCTTCGTTCCTACGGAGCGCGGCTGCAGGCGGCACAGGCCGACTATACCTCAACGCTACAGGAGACGGTCTTCGGCATCCGCGTGGTGAAGGGTATGAATATCGAACGCTTTGTGACCAACCGCTTTGCCGAGCAGACGGCTGCCTTCGTGCGCAGGGCAACGCGCAACGCGCGCGTTATGGGGCTCATCCCCATGGTCAACGATACCTTCGGCATCATGGCCCTGGTGACCGTCTTCTACGTCGGGAGCATGGACACGGCGGCCGGCATCATTGCTCCATCGAGCCTGATGACATTTCTCTTCCTGCTCTTCGGCCTGATGCAACCCATCAGCGCTATCGTCAACACGATTGCTGCGATGCAGCGAGGCATTGCTGCCGGCGCCAATGTTGCCGCCGCGCTGGCCACGAAACCAAGCATCAAGACGGGAACTGCCGAGCCCCCTGCCCAGCTGCCGGTGCTCGAAGCTTCCAACGTGAGCTTTTCGTACGCAGACCGCGAGGTACTCAGCAATGTCTCGTTCACCATTCATCCGGGGGAAAAGGTCGCGCTCGTCGGTGCATCCGGAAGCGGAAAGTCGACGGCCCTTGACCTGATCATGCGCTTCTACGATCCGAGCTCGGGTAGCATCCGCATCAACGGCACAGACGTACGCACGCTGGATCTCGGTGCCTACCGTCGTCTCTTTGGGGTCGTGTCCCAGGAATCGCTGCTCTTCAACGATACCATCGCCCGCAACATCGCGCTTGGTGATGACGAAGTCGATATGGACCGCGTGCAGATGGCGGCACGAATTGCCCATGCTGACGGATTTGTTCGTGAAACTCCGAGTGGCTATGAGACCGTCATCGGCGACAGAGGTATGCGCATATCCGGCGGTCAGCGCCAACGCATCGCCATCGCCCGCGCCCTCTACCGTCAGCCCCAGATCCTGCTCTTCGATGAGGCTACCTCGGCTCTCGACACCGAATCAGAACGCCTCGTTCAGGGGGCTATCGACGATGCACTCGTCGGTCGCACCGCCATCATTGTGGCCCACCGCCTCTCAACGATCGTCAACGCCGATCGCATCCTCGTCTTCGACAACGGCCACATCGTCGAAGAAGGCACGCATGCCGAACTGCTGGCACGAGATGGCGTGTATCGGCGGTTGCACTCGAGTAATGAATGAGGGGGGCGGAAGGACGGAAGGACGGAAGTACGGAATTACAGAATTACAGAAGTACGGAAGTACAGAATTACAGAATTACTTGTCACTTGTCGTGGGGTCGCAGCATGTTGCGACCCTGCCGGTCACTCGTCACTTGTCACTCTGAGTCTTCGTTCGAATAACAGGTAGTGCTTCGTGTCTTCATCGACAACGTAGTTGTTATCGAGTAGTTCTTCTACGCGATCAATCTGGTCCTTGGGCAGGCCTGCGTGAAAGTAGACGATCCATGGAGAGCCGATACCGGCGAGCACAACAGCGTCGTCAACCGTGCCGGGAGGCATTGCGAGCGAAGTGAAGTCATACCGCGGATTGCGATGCGACATCCATCCGCGGGTATACCATGTCAGCTGTGCGTTTACGCTTGTGCCGGCCGCGGCGCCGTGATGCAGGTACACAAACGACCGCGCGTACGCGGTGTCCTCCAGCAGACGAAGTGCGACCTTACGTCCACCGCTGATCGCGGACGGGTTGCCGACCAGAATAGTCATGGCGGCAGCAACGGCTGTTACGCCAACCGCGGCGAAGATCACCGGACGTGTAGACCTTACGGCCAGTGCGCGACGTCGGGACTTGCCGAGTGTTGCGGCGAGTAGCACGAGAGCGGCGATCATCGCAGCAACAAGTGTTGCAAGAGTCATCACGCTGCTGACCGCACGAAGGTGAACCAAGAGCGTGGTACATGCCGTTACAGCGATACTGCCGAGGTGCAGAAGCAGTATGCCGGGTGTGGCGCGTTGCATGGAATCCTGCAGGGCCGCAAGGCTTAGGACCGCAGCAACCGGCAGAACGGCGATGATTGCCGACGTTGCTGACTGGCTTCCGATGGCGCCGAGGATCATCGTCACCACGAACCATAGTCCCGCCGTCATCAGAACCCCATCGGAGCGATCCGGCAGGAGTTCACGCCAGCGTAGCGACGTTACCACCCATACCAAGGATGAAACAAGCAGGGGGCTTGCTGTGATCAGCACCAGCACGATATCAAGTGGGCCACCCGATGAGCCCCCTTGCCGAAGAGTTGCCGCCGTGCCGGCGATCGACTGAGCCAGGATAAAGTCGCTCCCGTGATGCGCATACATGATGCCGTACCAGGGCAGACCCAGCCCGAGGCCCAGCGCCAGGCCGAACACGGCGCCAGAGAGCGTCCTGCGCTGCAGCAGCACCGGAACAAGCAGGCCCAGAGCGATCACTGTCAGAAGCATCACGCTCAGCATGACGGCGGCAAGTGCCACGGCATAGATCAGGGCAAAGAACAGCCGCGTGCGCGTGTCCGCAGCACCGGCAAGACGCAACGTGCTCCACCAGGCAAGCATCAGCATGCATGTTGCGATGATCTCGGGTGAGATCTGTCTGCCGAGCGTGATCATCGGCATGCTCAGACCGACGATGGACGTGGCGATCATTGCGTGACGATGCGAAAGCGCTCGACCCGAGACCAGATAGGTCAGTCCGAGCAACGTCAGCAGAGCGATCAGTGACAGCAGGCGAAGACCGATCTCGGTCGGCCCGAGGATCATCACACCCACGGCGGCCAGCCACGATGGCAACGGCGGACTCACCACCGACGACAGGCCTCCAACCGTATGCTCCGACGGGTCCATCCAGGCTCCGCTGGAGGCGATCGCCTCTGCCCTGAGCGCGATATCACCCTCGACGAGTGGTTGCACCTCTACGGCGCTGATGCGCATGATGTAGAGGCCCATGATCACGAGGATCATCGCCAGAACGCTGTGCTGACGTTCGGTCATGGTGCCATGTACACAGCACGTGGCGCAAAACACAGCAGCAGCACAACCATCGCCGTCCACCCAAGAATGGTGCGCCCCCTGCTAAGGGGCTCATCGGACGGCACATCGGGATGGTCGATTTTGATCACAAAGCGGATCATCACCAGCCAGAAGACCCACACATCGCCAAGCTGAAAGAGCCACGGGAAGCGCTCAACGGCCGAACCGATCGATGGATCGATGGAGTGCTTCAGCCACAGCATCCATGGTGAGGCGTCAGCATCGGATACCGACGCAAGGGTGGTGTGAACAAGGCCGATCAGCCACAGCACAGCCAGGGCAAACATCGTCCACCAGAGAAACCGCGCAATCGCACGCTGACGCTTGCCGATGAGGGCGTAGAGAACGTGTCCACCATCGAGCTGACCAAACGGAAGCATGTTCAGCGATGTCACAAACAGACCGAACCAGCCCACGCAGAGAAACGGATAATGATAGATCTCGTTCATCGGAGGCACAAAGGCCCTATCGGCAAAGAGCCATCTCAGAAGCTCGAACAAAAGCGTGTTGTCGAACGTAAGACCGCTCGTCGGTATACCCGTCACGGCATACTCGGGATGTATCGACATCAGGTAGTCCTCGGACGGCAGGGTCATAAACCCTGCAATGAGGATGATCAGGCAGGCGGCAAAGCCTGCCAGAGGACCCGACACACCCACATCGAAGAGCTCGTTGCGCGTCATCATCGGCGAACGTGTACGGATCACCGCACCAAATGTCCCGAAGGGCATCAGCGTCGGCGGTACCGGTATGAGATATGGCAGCGACGACGAGATGCCGTGCCGCATGGCGGCGATGTAGTGACCGTATTCGTGCGCCAGCAGAAAAGACATTGCCAGAATGGCATACGAAAGTCCTGCCGACCAGTTGGCGATCTCCAAAGGGTTTTTCATTGCCCATGCCGTTCCGGCCATGGTGCACGTTGCGAGCGTGAGGGTGATCAGTCCAATGTGGACGAGGATCTCCTTGACCGTCGGGGGCTGCCAGTGGCGCGCGTCCCCTGTAGAGGCCTGATCAAACCGTTGATAGCCCACAGCTTACTCCTGCGATGCCACAGCGTCGGTCTTCTCGGGCCGCATTTGCGGAAAGAACAGCACATCGCGGATGGAATCGTTGTTGGTCAGCAGCATCACCAGACGGTCGATCCCCATGCCCATGCCGGCCGTTGGCGGCAGGCCAACGTCGATGGCATTGAGGAAGTCCTCGTCGATGACCATGGCCTCGTCGTCACCCGCAGCGCGGATACGCGACTGGTCCTCGAGACGCTCACGCTGATCGAGCGGATCATTGAGCTCGGAGAAGGCATTGGCTACTTCTTTGCCCATGATAAAGAGCTCGAAGCGCTCTACGAGCCCCGCCTCGGTGCGATGTGCCTTGGCAAGGGGCGACATTTCAACCGGATAGTCGATCACAAAGGTGGGTTGAATGAGATGGGGCTGAACCTTGACGCTGAAGATCTCGTCGAGAATCTTCATGGCGCTCGACTTCGGGTCGACGTCGACCTCAAGTGATCGAGCTGCTGCAAGCAGCTCTTCGCGGGAAAGACCGCGCAGGTTCAGGCCGGTGTGCTCGGCAAAAAGATCAAACATCTTTGCCCGATGAAACGGGCGAGCAAAACTCAAAGACGTGCCCTGAAACTCCACCGTTGTGCTTCCGCAGGATTCGCTGACGATGGTGTGCAGAAGCTCCTCGGTCATGTCCATCATCCACCAGTAGTCCTTGTAGGCCACATAGATCTCCATGGCCGTGAACTCGGGGTTGTGCGTCTTGTCCATCCCCTCGTTGCGGAAGTTCTTGGAGATCTCGTACACACCTTCGAAGCCCCCTACGATGAGGCGCTTCAGATACAGCTCATCGGCAATGCGCAGATACAGCGGAATGTCCAGCGCATTGTGATGCGTCACAAACGGACGTGCCGTAGCACCACCGTAGATCGGCTGCAGAATGGGCGTTTCTACTTCGAGGTAGCCGCGGTCGTCAAAGAACCGGCGCATGGCTCGGATGATGAGCGAGCGCTTAATGAACGTGTCCTTGATGTCATGATTGGCGATCAGATCCAGATAGCGCTTACGGTAACGCTGCTCCTTATCGGCGATCGCATCGTAACGCGTCACGGAACCATCGTCGTGCACCTCTTCCTTGCCCACCGGAATGGGTGTGATCGACTTGGTAAGCATCGTAACATTCTTGGCATGCACGCTGATCTCGCCCATGCGCGTGCGGAAGACGAAGCCCTCGATCCCAATGATGTCGCCAATGTCGAACAGTCGAAGATTCTCGTACGTGGCACCGAGATCATCCTGCTTGAGGTAGATCTGCAGGCGGCCATGCATATCCTGGATGTGGCAGAACGAGGCCTTCCCCATTTTCCGCATCGACATGATGCGACCCGCCACGCGCACATTGGCAAGGGGCTCGGGAGCCTCATCGACGAACGTCGAGAGGATCTCGGCCGTCGTGTGCGTTTTATCGAACGACTCGGGGTACGGATTGATACCTAGCTCACGAAGCTCTCGCAGTTTGTCGATGCGGATAAGCTCCTGTTCATTGCGCTGGTGATTCGACATCGTCGATAGTCCTGCAGGAAGAGTAAAAGAGAACGACAAAAATAGCCGTTGCGGCTTACTGACGCTGACGTCGGTGTTTGCGGGCTTCGAACATGACAAGGGCTGCGGCTACGGACGCATTCAGTGATGATACCGCACCATGCATCGGGATCTGCACCACGACGTCACACAGGGCGCGCACACTGGGGTGCATACCCTCGCCTTCGCTTCCGATCACGATGAGCGTCGGGCCACCATACACATCATCCGAGTACTCGCTCGTGGCCGGCAGCGCCGTGCCCACAACCCGCCAACCATTGGCCCTGCAGTACTTGAGGGTTTCGGAAACACGCGCCACCTTGGCAACGGGCAGTGTTTCAAGAGCACCTGCCGAAGCTTTGATGGCCGTTGGCGTAATGGGCGCGCTGAACTTCGTCGGAAGGATCATCCCGAACACACCAGCCCCTTGCGCACTGCGGGCAATGGCTCCGAGATTGTGCGGGTCCGTGATGCCGTCGAGCACCACGATCATCGGTTCGGCTTCATGGGCCATGGCCTGTGAAAGGAGATCATCCAGGCTCAGGGGCTCGCGGGCCGCCCGGAGCGCGATCACTCCCTGGGCGTCGTTCACGGCCAGACCCAGCGTGCGCTCGAGATCGTTGAACTTGCGCCGGTCCATGGTTGAGCAGATAATGTCGCGCTTGCGTGCCTCGCTACGAAGCCACTGCATGGTGGCCTCATCAATACCGTAGGCGACGAGGATCTTCTCGATCGATGTGCCGGCAGCAAATGCTTCGGCCACGGCGCGGCGTCCGACGACGTAGCTGGTCTGCGGTGTGGATGCGTCGCTCATTCGTGCGCCGCCAGAATAGTGTCGAGCGTGACGGCAAGCCGAACCACGTCGGCAAAGGAGGTGTAGAGCGGAGCCGGTGCCATGCGAATGACGCTCGGTGTGCGCCAGTCGACGATCACGCCATGCGCGATGAGCTGTTCGAAAATCTCACGGCCATGACGGTCGAAGTGAACGCTTAGCTGCGCTCCCCGACGCGTCGGATCGGTCGGTGTGATGATGCGGATCCAGTCTCGAGAGGCGATCACTTCCTGCAGCAGGCGCTCAAGAAAACCCGTTAACTGGTCACGTTTTGCTGCGATCCGATCCATTCCGGCACGCTCGAAGATCTCCAGCGACGACATCAGCACAGCAAGCGGAAGCACTTGCGCGTTGGACAGCTGCCATCCGTCAGCACCGTGCGTTGGCACAAACGAATGGGCCATTGAGAACCGTGTTGCTTCGTCATTGCCCCACCATCCGGCAAGTCTCGGCAGATCGGCTCGGTCGGCATAACGCTCATGAACATACAGTCCGGCCACCGCACCGGGTCCGCCATTGAGATACTTGTACGAGCACCAGACGGCAAAGTCCGCATCCCAGTCGTGCAGCGACAGTTCCACATTGCCGATCGCATGGGCAAGGTCAAACCCGGCCATGGCGCCGACATCGTGTGCGGCCCTGGTAATGGCGGCGATATCAAAGTACTGTCCCGTGTAAAAGTGGACACCGCTGAAAAGTACAAGCGCCGTTTCGTGTCCGCGTGCGGCAATCGCCTCGAGAATGTCCTCTGTGGTGAGCGTTGAAGCCCCCTCACGAGGAGCGATCTCAATCATGGACGTGGCAGGATCCAGGCCGTGCAGGCGGATCTGACTCTCAATGGCGTAGCGGTCTGAGGGGAACTCGCCCCCTGCGCAGAGGATCGCATGACGCTCTGGTGTCGGACGGTAGAAGGACGTCATCATCAGGTGAAGGTTCACCGTCAGCGTATTCATCGCCACCACCTCGTGCGGAAGTGCTCCGACGAGTCTGGCAAGGGGCTCAGCAAACCACCGATGGTAGGAGTACCACGGACGTCGTGACTGGAAGTGCCCCTCTACGCCGAAACGTCTCCAGTCTTCGAGTTCCTCCAGCACGATCGTCTCTGCGCG
>DNLG01000168.1:0-6662 GCA_003488525.1 Bacteroidota bacterium
CGGAACGATGCCTCGGCCTGCTGCTGCAGTGCGGAGGTGATCTCGCGGGCGGTTTCGATGACCTTGGCATGGTCGAGTACCCAGACCTCTTTAAGGCGTGCCAGCAGGTCCAGAAACCCCATACGTCCACCATGCGAGTAGCGCGGGAAGTACGTGCCGGCAAAGAAGGGCCGGCGCTCGGCATCCATGATGATGGTAAGCGGCCAGCCGCCATGCCCGGTCAGCGACTGGCAGACGTCCATGCACATGGCATCAACGTCGGGACGCTCCTCACGGTCGACCTTGATGCTAACGAAGTTTGCATTCAGATACGCCGCTACGTCATCGTCCTCGAAGGACTCGTGCTCCATCACATGACACCAGTGGCATGTAGCGTAGCCGATGCTCACAAAGAGCGGCTTGTTCTCGGCACGGGCCTTTTCAAACGCCTCTTCGCCCCATGGATACCAGTCCACCGGGTTATGGGCATGCTGCAGCAGATATGGCGACGCCTCATGGATGAGGCGGTTGGGCGCTCGATCGGACGTCATCCGTTGGAGTAGACCTTGGAGATCGTCGGGATCAGGTACTCATTGAACGCGCGGTCCATATCATAGTCCGGACTCCATCCCCAGTCACGCCGGGCTGCCGAGTCGTTCACATCGGCACACCAGGAGTCGACGATCGCCTGACGCTTCGGATGCGGCACGTAGCTGATCTCTGCGTTCGGGAAGGCCGACGTGACCTTGGCGGCGATCTCTTCTGCCGAGGGGGCGAAGGCACCAATGTTGTACACGCGCTGCGTGAGGTTCTCCATCGGCGCAGCGGCCAGGTCAAGCAGGGCCTTGACGCCGTCCGGCATGGCCATGAACGGGATGCGCGCATCCGGACGCACAAAGCAGGCATAGGCCTTACCCTGCGCCGCGGCATGGATCATCTCCGGCGCATAATCACTCGTGCCCCCTGTCGGCACCGTTGTGGCCGAGATCAGTCCCGGAAAGCGCAGTGCCCGGAAGTCGAGCACCTTCTTGCCGGCCTCGTCGGTGAGCTGACCAAACCGGTCGCTCATGTACCCGCCGAGCTGCTCACAGTAAACTTTGTTAATACCATACATCGTCGTCGGCTGCAGGTGTTCGAACTCCGTCACCGCGCCGGCGGCGTTCTTGGCTTCCACCGACTTCATGCCGTAGACGGCGATGGTGCTCGGGAAGAGGAACTTCACGGCCCTACCCGTGCGCGCGCCGATGCGGCGGGCCATCATCAGAAGGCCCATCGTGCCGTTGACGTTCACCTGGTGGGCCAGTGCCGGGTTCTTCTCCGAACTCGTCGAGAGCAGAGCTGCCAGGTGATAGATCTCATCGATGTCTTCCGTTTCCAGATCGGCAACAACGGCCGGATCCGACACATCGCCCTGCACGCTGCGGTGCACCAGCTCGGCCAGGCCATGGCCAAGGGGCGAGAGATCCAGCGCAATGATGCGCCGGTCAGATTGCTTGGAAAGGGTCTCTAGAAGGCTGTGGCCAATCTCACCATTGGCACCGGTAACGAGGGTTGTGATCATAGGCTGCAAAACTACGGAGATTGCTTTAAGGGGGCGTACAGACGCGAATACTCCAGCAGACCTTGTTGCTGCCAGACGTAGTCCTGATCGTGCTCGGGATAGCGACGATCCAGCGACCCGTAGCGATGCAGGGCGGGCGTGGCCCAGTACCACTGCAGCAGGATCACAAACTGGTCGTTCGACCCGAGGGCGCAGCAGACCGGCAGGACAACGTTCACCAGGATCTCGCGGCGCAGGGCAGCCCCCTCGGCGGCAATGCGTACCCGCTCCGAGCGGGTGACGGCGTCGTAAAGGTCGGTTCCGCTCAGCCCCCTGACCTCGTGCACAAGCCTGCCCATGGGCGATTGCGGCAGCTGCTGCCGCAGACTGCGCATGTGCTCTTCGCCGATCGGATGCGTACGCTTGCGACGGATGCGATCGAGCCATTCGGACATCATTGCCACGAGCGCCTCGGACGGGCCGAGGCGCTCGATCAGCTCCAGGGCGCGCTGCATGTTGCGCTGCAGCCGCAGCAGCGCCGCGCGTTGGATCTCCTCGATGGCCTCACCCGTGCCGGCCAGTGCCGGCTCGGTGCGACGCAGCGAGCGCACCACGTCCATGTACGGCACCACCAGCGTCCAGGGAATGCGCTCTACCGGCGCATTGTCCTCCAGCACCACATGCAGGATAACCTCATCGTAGCGTCGGTCTCCGGCATGCTCATGCTGCGCCCATGAGGATGAGCGCACGTGGAACTCTCCGGCACCCACGGTAACGACGCCACCAGCCAGCACGGCCATGTGCTGATAGTCCGGTCCCTCGTGCACATTCACGGTGCCTGGTGAAATGATCTGGATGACCTGACCGTTGGTGCAGGTCCACCGACGTCCGCCCCGTGCCAGCGCACGATGCGCCGCGCGCTGCAGCAGACGTTCCGGCAAATGTTCGATAGCCATAAGACATCTCCGTTTGATGTCCTATGTGCAGCGTTGGGGGTCTAACGTGACGTCAGCAGGCTGCTCAAGCGTCGTGCCTCGGCGGCAATACTGTCGATGCATGCCGCGGAATCATCAATGTAGAGCAGACCACGCGAGACGTTGAAGACCGCCGGACCATTTCCGTTGGCCTCCAGCGTTTGGGCTGCATCGCCCCCTTGCGTCCCGATCCCGGGAATCAGAAATGGTACCTCCGGAAAGAGTCCGCGCACATGGGCCAGCTCCTTCGGGCTGGTAGCGCCCACCACAAAGCCAACGTCCGCAGAGCGCTGCCAGGTCAGGGACGTGCGCATCACACGCTCATAGAGCGGCATGCCGCCAACGTCCAGACGCTGGAAGTCCTGCGAGCCAGGGTTCGACGTTAGACCCAAGATGTAAACCATTTTAGCTTCCCACGCCAGGAACGGCTCTACCGAATCACGTCCCATGTAGGGGGCCACCGTGATGGCATCGGCACGCAGGTCCGCAAAGCCCGCCGTGGCGTAGGCGGCCGAGGTATTTCCGATATCACCGCGCTTTGCATCGAGGATCACGTAACTCGTCGTGCAATGTTCACGCACCGCATACAGCGCATCGATTCCAACGTGTCCGTATTTCTCATAAAAGGCTACGTTTATCTTAAAACATGCCGCATAGGGACGCACCGCGTCGATCACATCAACTGCAAATCGTTGCATGTCATCAGGTTGCCCGCGGTAGGGGGCTGGCAGCTTGTCCCTGTCAAGGTCGAGTCCGACACAAAGTCCACTGGGAGGAATCATGGTCAAAAATAGCCCCCTCCGCTACAGAACACGATATATTTCCCCATGATAAACGAAATGCTCGGGCCCATCGTTCTACCATTTGTCCCCTCATATATGACGTGTGGCCGTCCCCCAGATACGGCCCCCAGAACCGAAAGGCCACACGATCACCACAGACGCCCGAGCTCCACACTCCCCTCCCCTGAGTTAGCCGGGCGTCTCTTTTTTTATGGTTGCATAGTTTCGCGGAACTCAGCCACGACATTTCCCCACCGAAAGCCTCTCATGCGTTCTGCCATTCTGCGATGGTCTGCGGCCATCCTCGCACCACTGATGTTCCTTGCCGGATGTGCCTCGGCGCCGCCACCACCGCCGACGGGCGATAAGCCAACGTCGGAAAAGGACAAGAAGATCAAGCCATATGACAAGGTCGTGACCAAGGAGGCGGTCTCCGACTCGGGACTGTTCATCGTGCACCGCATCGACGAAAAGGTCCTCTACGAGATCCCGATGTCGCACCTTGGCAAAGAGCTGCTTCTGGTGAGCCGTATTGCCAAGACCCCTCAGGTGGGCTATGGTGGCGAAGAGAACAACACCGAGGTGATCCGCTGGGAGCGCAAGTATGACAAGATCCTGCTGCGGACGCTTTCCTATGTGAACGTTGCGGCCGATTCGGCGCCGATCTCGCGAGCTGTCAGGGCTGCGAACTTCGAGGAGATCATCCGAGCCTTTGCGATCC
Organism: Bacteroidota bacterium; assembly: GCA_003488525.1. GTDB lineage: Bacteria > Bacteroidota > Ignavibacteria > Kapaibacteriales > Kapaibacteriaceae > UBA10438. The sequence goes on from DNLG01000168.1 coordinate 3,997, forward strand.
AGGCGTATAACAAGGACACGTCTGCGGTGGTGATCGATGTTACCGACATGTTCACGTCGGACGTTGGCATTCTGACGCCCGGGCGTGGAGTGCGGCAGGAATACAAGATGGGCGGAGTGGACAAGGAGCGCTCATACATCGAATACGCCAAGAGCTTCCCGACGAATGTCGAGGTCGAGAACGTGATCACGTTCTCTGCCGAAGCCCCCTCTCAGAACAGTGCCTCGAAGACCATGTCGTTTACCATGCACCACTCGATGGTGCAGCTGCCGGAAAACCCGATGCTGCCACGTCTTTCGGATCCGCGCGTGGGCTTCTTTGCCCTGCGTCAGACTGACTATGCGCGCCCGGAGAGCGAAGCTGTCAGCCGCGAGTACATTCTGCGCTGGCGCCTGGAGCCCAAAGACACGGCTGCCTTTCTACGCGGAGAGCTGGTGGAGCCGATCAAGCCGATCACCTATTACATCGATCCTGCCACGCCGGTACAATGGCGTCCATGGCTGAAGAAGGGCATTGAAGACTGGAACCCTGCCTTTGAGGCAGCCGGCTTCAAGAATGCCGTTCGGTGCATCGATCCGCCGACGCCGCAGGAGGATCCCGACTGGTCGCCCGAAGACGCCCGCTACAGCGTGATCCGTTACTACCCGTCGCCGATCGAGAATGCCTACGGTCCGAACATTCACGACCCTCGCACGGGAGAGATCATTGAGTCGGACATCGGCTGGTTCCACAACATCATGAAGCTGCAGACGGGCTGGTTCTTCGCCCAGGCCGTGAGTAACCCCCTGTCACGCAAGATCCCGTTCCCGGACTCGCTGATGGGCGAGCTTATTCGCTTCGTTGCGGCGCACGAATTCGGTCACACCATCGGCATGCCCCACAACATGAAGGCCTCCAGCGCCTACCCTGTGGACTCGCTGCGCTCGAAGACATTCTGCGCGAAGTATGGCACAGCCCCCTCCATCATGGACTATGCACGATTCAACTACATCGCCCAGCCGGGCGATGATGTTGACGTGATGCCGAAGGTTGGTCCGTACGACCGCTTTGCAACGATGTGGGGATACCGTCCGGTGATCGGTGCCAAGACCTCGGATGAGGAGCTCGACTCGACACGTGCCTGGGCCAAGGCGGCCGAGGCCGACCCGATGCTGCGCTTCGGTTCGCAGCAGTGGATGATCCTCGACCCGTCGTCGCAGACGGAAGACCTCGGCGACGATGCCATAAAGGCCGGCACGTATGGCGTGCTGAACCTGCAGCGGGCCATGGGCTATCTGCTGGATGCGACGTATGAAACGGGCAAGGACTTTGATCAGCTGGCCGATTCCTACGACGACATCCTCGGCCAATGGTCCCGCGAAATGGGTCACGTTGCCAACATCCCCGGTGGCGTGTATATCGACCGCAAGGTCTTCGGCTCCGACGGTGTGGTCTACACACCGGTGCCGGCTGCACGTCAGCGCGCCGCCATATCGTTCCTCAAGGACTACGTCTTTACCACGCCTACGTGGCTGATCGACGAGAAGATCGTCCGCCTGCTGGCTGCCTCCGACGTGGCCTCGCGTCTGTCGTCGCTGCAGACGCGGATGCTGCGTACGGCGATCAGCTCGGATAAGCTTCTGCGCCTTTTGGACCAGCAGGCCCGCTTTGGCGACACGGCCTACAGCGTCGACAAGCTCTACACGGATATCGAGGGGGCGATCCTGACCGAGCTGCAGAGCGGCAAGCCAACGGACTTCTATCGCCGCGCACTGCACCGCGCGTATGTACAGGAGCTCATCGACAAGTCGTCCAAGCCGGCCGCCTCGTCCGACCCGTTTGCCTCGATGTTCCGTCCGAACACCTACGGCACGGACGTGCGCGCGATCTCCCGCGCGCGCCTTGCGGCACTGCGCAAGAGACTCTCCGGCGTCAAGAGCGCCGATGCTCTTACGCAGGCGCATTATGACGACCTTGCTCTGCAGATCCGTCAGGCGCTCGAGGACACGGCCAAGCAATGAAGACCTCGACCAAGATTGTCTGGCTGGGCTATGCCAGCATTGCCTTTGCCTTCATCTGGGGCAGTGGCATTGTGGCGGCCATGATCGCCCGGCGACTGGCCGGCACCTATGTGCCGACAACGCCGCGCGAGGCCGGCGATCTGCGTGGAGGAAAGCTTCTTGCAACGATCGGCCTGTGGCTGAACGCCGTCGTGCTTGCCGTGATCATCTGGAGCATGATCTCTACGCACGTCCTGTAAAGCCCCCTGCCTGACGTACTTTTGTCACCATTATGAACGCACTTCTTCCCTGGATCGGACTTGCTCTCAGGGCCTACGTCGGAGGCTACTTCATCCTTGCGGCCGTGCCGAAGATCGTTGAGCCACTGCCCTTTGCCACATCAATTGCTCACTATGGCATTCTACCGTCGTGGGCGGTGAACGCCTCGGCTCTTGTGCTTCCATGGCTGGAGATCGTTTGCGGCATTCTGCTGGTGATCGGCCACCGCGTGCGACTCAATGCGCTGCTGACGGGGCTCATGCTGCTGATATTCACGGCGGCAGTGGCCTATGCTGTGGTGCTTGGACTCAAGATCGACTGTGGCTGCTTTGGCTCGCAAGGGGGCGATGAGGTCTCCTGGTGGAAGGTGGGCAAGAACACGCTTATGATGCTCATGTGCGTTTTTCT
>DNLG01000168.1:6810-9364 GCA_003488525.1 Bacteroidota bacterium
TGGAAGTGGCCGCAGACTGCTCTTTCGGTTGAAACCGGAATGGGGCTCGGCAGGTCAAAGCCGGCATGAGCGCTCTCCATCTGGAATCCTCGAGCATCCGCGACTGGACTGTTGCCGGCGCGCTTGTGTGCGACGGCTCGATGGCACTGGAGCTGGCCAAAAGGGGCTTTACCGAGCGTCCGTGCGACCGCTATAATCTGACGTCCGGCGTTATCGTTGAACGCATCCACGTCGACTTCATCGATGCCGGTGCGCGGCTGTTGCAGACCAACACGCAGAGTGCCAACCGTTTTGCTCTCGAATCATCCATGCTCTCGGCCCGTGTGCACGAGATCAATCGCAAGGGGGCGTGGCTGGCACGCTCAGCGGCCGGATCACGGGCCGTGGTTGCCGGCGTGGTGGGTCCGTGTGGACGCCTCATGCGTCCGCTGGGTCCGGTAGAGCCCGAAGATCTGCGCTCAAGCTTTCACGAGCAGGTCTCGGCGCTGCTGGCCAGCAGCGTCGACGCGATTATGCTAAAGTCGTTTATCGATCTCGACGAGCTCGAGATTGCCATTGATGTTGTGCGCTCGCAGAGTCTGCACATTCCGCTGATCGCCCTGAAGTCATTCCCCGAAGACGGCTCGGTTCTGGCCGGATCGTTTCCTTCGGACGTGGCGCATCGTCTGCGCGGACATGGCGTGCAGGCCATCGGTTCCAACGGCACCGTCGGCCCGCAGCGCATGATCGGCATCATCGAATCGCTTCGCGTGTCCGATCTGCCCCTTGTGGCCATCCCGGACATTGGCATTCCGACGATCATCGACGGTCAGCCCATGTACAATGCCGAGCCGGCCTACGTTGCTGCCGCGGCACGACGTCTTGTCGAGCATGGCGCGGCCATCATCGGAGCCGACGGCGGAGCGGATGTTGCCCAGGTGCGGGCCATTGCCGAGGCCGTTGCCGGCGCTGAGATCGGCTCGTCGCCGGTGGTAACGAAGCGCTCGGCCGTGCATCATGAGGACGAGCAGGCGGAGGCTATGCCGACGAGCTTCATGCAGTCCATCACGCAGCGTCGCGTGGTGACCGTTGAGCTCGACGTGCCGCGCGGACTCGATATGTCGAGCGTTGTCGAGGGGGCCCGGTACCTGCGTGATCATGGCATCGATGCCGTGAACATCTCCGATGGTGCACGTGCGCGCCTGCGCATGAGCCCCATTGCGATCTCCAAGCTTGTGACCGAGCAGACCGGGATGGAGTGCATCTCGCACCTGGCGTGTCGCGATCGCAACATGGTTGCCCTGCAAAGCGAGCTCATCGGCGCGCATGAGATGGGCATCCGGAACATTCTCGCCGTCACGGGTGATCCGACACACATCGGCGACTTCCCTTCGGCAACCAGCGTCTACGACGTCGACTCCATTGGACTGGTCCGCGCCATGGGGCATATGAATCACGGCAAGGACCTCATGGGCAACCCGCTCGGGTCGCGCACGGGCTTCTGCATCAGCTGCGCCGTCAATCCCGCTGCCGACGATCTCGGCCGCGAGATCGACCGACTGGCGATGAAGGCTGAGCAAGGGGCTCATGTGGCCTTTTCGCAGCCGATCTTCGATGTCGAGCTGCTCGACCGTTTCCTGGATCGCATCAAGGATATCGACATCCGGTTCATGCTCGGCATCATCCCGCTGCGCACGATCCGACATGCCGAGTTTCTGCACTACGAGGTGCCAGGCATGACCATCCCGTCGTGGGTGCGTGAGCGCATGCGCGCGGCAACATCCACCGAGGAAGCCACCGACATCGGCATTGAGATCGCCGTGAGCTTCCTTGACGCCGTGCTTGACCGCGTAAGCGGGATCTATCTTATGCCTCCGTTCAAGAAGTACGATATCGCCGTGCGCATTCTGTCAAACATCAATCTGCAGAGGTAAATCATGGATAACGGTCACATTCCGCCCCCTCCCGGACAGGGCCCATCGCTCAATCCGTTCGGTGCCTATCAGCCAACGATCGAAGATCTGCGGGCCGGCTTCGGCATCCGCCTTGGCGCACTGGTCATCGACGGCGTCATCACGGCAATTGTTGCTGGCATCCTGACGTTTGCGCTCTCAACACTCGAGCTGCCGATGCCGGAGATCCTTGTCGAGTCTCAGGATGCACTTGATGAGGCCTTCAAGATCCTGAACCTGTCGGGTGACAAGGAGTCGTTCATCTCCAGCCTGATCGTTGGCTCTTCCTACGCCAGCGCCATCACCGCCGTGCTCTACATGCTGATCGAGGGACTGACGGGCGCATCACTGGGCAAGCGCATCCTGAAGCTCACCGTTGCCCGCGCCGACGGAACAGCCGGCACACAGTCACTCTTCCTGAGCCGCATGTTCGTCAAGAACTCCGATCGCATTCTCCACCTGATGGCCATCCTCCCACTACTTACGTTTCTGTCGGGTCCGGTCGAAAGCGCCAGCTCCATCATCGGCTTCGTCCTCTTCATCGGCTGCTTCCTGGCCCTCGGCCGCAATCGTCTCGCCCTCCATGATATGGTGGTGAAGACGGCGGTGTTTAAGACAAGCGA
>DNLG01000086.1:0-5949 GCA_003488525.1 Bacteroidota bacterium
ATGTACTCGCGTCTGGCCGCATCCTTGATGAGTGCATAAGACTGCATGCCTGAACCTGTGCGCTTGTACACAACGAAGCTGTGCGGTTCATCAAGTGGCTGATACGTCCAACGCAACGTAACGTTCTTCGTGGTCGAATCGTACGTGGCCGAGAGATCCCCCACCGCCGGACGCATCATGTTGTCGACACGCTTGATACTTACGATGTTGGAAAGGGGCGACTTGTTGCCCGCACTGTCATAGGCCACAACGGCATACTGGTATGTCTTTGAGCGTGCCGGCGAGCGATCCTCGAACACGCTATCGCGACGTCCGGTACGGCTTACCGAGTCCCACGTGACGCGATCCGGATTCGGCGCATCCAGTAGTCTTCTGAGAATAACATGGTTCCGTACGTCACGGCTCGAGCTCGGTACGATCTCCAGAGCAATCGTCGTGTCAGTCACTGCATAGTCGCTGATCACCGGCGCAACAGGCGGGATCACATCAGGTCGTGGCACTACAAGCGTGTTACTAACAGCCGACTCGTTGTAGTGGTAGTCAAGCGCAACAACCTGGTAGTAGGCATTCTTCGTGAGCGTGCGGATCTCGAGTGTGTCAACAACGATCGTATCGTTTCTGTTGAACGTCGAGTCCTCGTGAAACAGATCGCGTCGCACGGTGAACTCGTGTGACGGGTCATTCGCTTGGAGCAGTCGATATCCCATCAGGTCGCGGTCGGCAGGATGACGCACAACAATGCGGACAACGCCGTTTGTATCCATGGTTCCCTTTACGAGAACACCAGGACTTGGTGGAACGCTATCAGCAAATGCCACGTATGCAGGGAACGACGGCTTTGCATTCCGTGCGGTATCGACGGCAACCACCTGGTAGTAATATGTTCCGCCGAGGATCACGTTCTCATCTTTGAACTGGCGAGCCCCCTTGTCAAGGGGCTTCTCCACGATCGATCTTGTAAAGTCACCGTCGACAGCCGTATCGCGCATGATGAGGAAGCCAACCAGGTCAGGGTTGACAGGTTCAGGCATTTCCCACGTAATGACGACATCTCGAATACCTTCATGAACGGCTTTGACTGCGATCGGCATGTCGGGAGGCGTCAGGTCGCGTGGCATTGCTTTGACAATGCCGATCACATCAGTTTCTGCAAAGGCATTGTTGCCGGTGATGCGGTAGAAGTAGACCCGATAGTTGACGACGCTCGTATCGAGGAAGCTGTGCGACGGTGGCGCAACTCCGTCCTGCAGCGTCAGAAGCGGTGAGGCTGTGAGTTTTTCATAGGACTGGCCGTCCTGTGAACGATACACATCAAATGTTGAATGTCCGGTTGAGTTGTTCCACTTGATCAGCACTGATCCATCGTTCTCATCAACCGAGAGTCCCGCATTTTCAAAGGTCACGCGTGTTGGCTCTGCACCGACGTCGATCGAAGCCGGGTCGACCTTATACGGCCGTGTATCACCAAGCAGGGTGATGCGGTACCGGTACGCCACACCCGCACGTGCCGTCTTATCGACGTAGCGCATGCCGAGCCCCGTCGCAGCATCACGGCTGCGTTCAGCGGCAAGCGCTGCCATACCATAGGCCATCTCAAAGCGACTGCGTGCTTCGCGCAGAGCATCTACCTGACCCGGATCATTGGTAGGATAGTCGGCCGGATCCATGTTCTCTTCCGATAGCATCGCGGCTACGGCAACCGGTCCCATCGCATCCATGTCCAGGTTGGGGTTTGCCGTTGCATACTGCTCCCACTGCGCCGTTGTCCAGGGCTTTACCGGCGCATCCGTAAGAGGCGTAAACGCACCTGGCTGTGAACCCTGCAACTCGGCGCGTTCAATGCGGTAGCCGGACGCCTTGGCCTTGGTCCAGAGCGCGGAAGTGCTTGGTGCCCAGCGCAGCACCACCGAGTCGGCGTACCGTTTGGCGATACCTGCAACGCGATGCTGGAGCGCGCGATCCAGATCCTGCGGCGTCTGAGCCAACGCCTGGGTACCGGCAAGGCACAGGGCGATCACGATCGTCATCCGGGATATCATTCGTGCTGTCTTCATCATGATGGTCCTCATGTCGTCGCGATCACTTGTTTGAATTGACATTCTTGCCCGTGTTCAACACGGCCGTGATGTCCATTGGCGTTGTAAAGTTCTGCTGCACGGTCTGCTTGACGTCCTGATTCGTGGCCCGATCCTTGGCTACCACCCAGTTGCCTCCGACGAGCTCCCAGAGCGTGCCGACAACGGTGACGCGGTAGGTCTTCGACAAGTCCCAGTCTCCCGTGTTCGCAATGAAGCTCTGCGTGCCGCTGTTATCAAAGCTGAAGTTGTCACTCTCTGTTGGCACGGGAGCAGGCTTTTCAGGATCCAGGATAAACGTACCATTGTTCTTCGGTGGTGCAACCCCCACAATGGGATTGCTCGGAGGTGGAGTAGGTGGGATTGGGATAGGCACTGTGTACTGCATGCCCCCTACCGTAAGGCCTCCTTTTTTCCCGCCGCCGGCTCCAACGGCTCCGGCTCCACCGCCATCGTTGATCTTGGCGATCGTATTCACGTTGATGACAGCCGATGTGGCTGTAAGGGGCTTCTTCTTCCTGAACAGGAATGCACCCAGTGCGTCCTTCGTTGACTGAAGGGTAAGCGGCTTCCAGGTTGCGCCATCCTTTTCTTCGATGCCGACCGTATAGGTTACCTGGAAGGTGCGGTTCACTGTGTTGCCTGCCGCGCCCCCTGTCATCTCCTGAAGCTCAAAGCTCTGACCGGGTACGAAGTTGTAGACAACGGCTACGGGTTCCTTAACGGCGACGTTGAAGGCAGGCACGGCAGGCGTAACGGACTTGACAAGCTGGTTCTTCTGCTCCGCTGCCACATCCTGCGCTGCTGTTGTGGTGGCCGCCGGTGGAGTTGGATAGCAGGTGTTGCCCATATCGAAGTTCACCGTAAAGCTTCCCTTAACAACACCGCTTAGGAAGTCGAACGAGCCGGATGCCTGTCCCTGCACCCATGATGGATTCGGGAAGCCGGCCTGCGCCCATGCGCCGAGCTTGAGACTTGCCAGGTTCCAGTAACACCCATCGCGACAGTAGATCTTGCCGGGCACAACTTGAATGCCGCACGAGGCGATGGCCCATGCCGCAGCATTCGCGCGGAAGTACCACATGTTGTAGCCGTTCTGACCGCAGAGTGAACCGTCGGGATACCGCAGGAATGAAGCGTTGAACTCCATACCACCGCCAAAGCGCCACTTCACGTTCACGCGACCAAAGAGATGCTTCATGCGATCTCCTGTGTCGAATCCAACATCGGTACCACCGGCAAACCCATTACCTGCGATCGCATCCGATGTACCCGCCACACTCGGTGCCATGCCGTAGCACCCGACCGATGCCAGACCGTTGTTGGTTCGTGCTGTGAAGCCGCTCGGCGGCGCAATGTTCTTACCGAACATGAAGTAGGAGTTCGAGCTGATGCTTGTTCCGAAAACATTGATGCTCAGAACATTCCGGTTGACAGGGTCGCCCAGCTTGACCCACCAGATGCCGGTCTTCCCTTCGATGTGGATGTTGAGATTCGCGTTGCCAGATACAGGTGCCTTGTTCACGATCACACCCGCATTGAGATCGAAGATCTTCGTTGTGAAGTCGTACACGATGTTCAACGTGCCCTTCACAGGCGCAGCGGTTCTCTCAAGAAGCTTTGCCTGGATCCACAGATCGCCAGAAAGCCCGATGTAGCTCATACCTCCGGAGGAGTTGAACTGTCCGAACAACGCGATATCGGCGTTCATTTTCTTAGGGTCGGGCGTCGTTCCAAGAACAGCCAGCGCTCGGAATCCGAACGCTACGTTCCTGTCAGGCGTCATTACCGCACCGCTGTTTGCTGAGGACGACGATGATCCCGCAGCTGCAACAGCGTTGACGTTCGGCTGTGCCGGAAGCATGTTCACATTTACTTTTCTCCAGGCGGCAACGCCGAAACCATAGAACGCATATCCCGGCAGAAACACGATTCCGGGAGGGGGCAGGATGGCCTTGGCGCTTGCATACCAGTATCGATAGCGCACGTTGTTGTCAACCTTGGAACCGAATCTTGCAGCTGCATCAAGCTGCATCTGCAGTTCCTTGAACTTCGCCGAGATCGTCGCGGCAAATCCATTGCCCCATGTCGGATCAGAGTTGTAGAAGTTCAGCTCTCCGTTCATCTGCACTGCCGGCAGATTCGCAAACACAACGATCTTACCAACGTTGAAATCGATGAACTTTGGTCGAAACTTGAAGTTCGGAGCTGTCGTGTTCTTCTCAACGGCGCCGATAAGTTCGAAGGAGCCCCGTCCTCCAATACGATTGGAATCGAGTGCAACAACCACATCGAAACCCAGCTTGCCGCGGAACATTTCATTGCCCTGTGCCGCGGCCGGTGTGTACTTCACCTTGTCGATCGTGATCGGGAACTTGGCCAGCTTCTTCTGTGGGCTCGCAAAGCTCCAGTCACCGGCAGTAAATCCGAACGGCGTAGACAGCGAGTCGTCGAACGACATCCGCATGTTCTCGAATTCAGGCGAAAGATCCAGCGTTATTGTCTTGCCCCCGACCGTGAGCGTGGCATCGTTCCACCCCGTCTCACCGTTGAGATTGATCAGAAACTTCTTTCGCCCCTTTCGAAGATTCATGGTCAACGTCGATGTCGACTCGATCTTCAGCTTTGCATTTCCGAACAGCTTCATATCGATATCGTTCTGCGGCTGCATCGAGAAATCGAAGGTCTTCTGCACGTTGTTGAACAAGGCCTTGTACATGATGGCGTTCTGTGCTGCGGTGTCGGTGATTGGCAGCAGGAGCCGACCTCGCATGTAGGCCTGTGTGAGGTTGCTGTTGAGCATCACGACCTTTACCGTATCGACACTGCCCCCTAACCTGTTCAGGTTCATCGCGGGGAACATCACCACATTTGCCGCGAGCAGTGTTCCGGTCAGGCCGTTCTTGTTGATGATCAGCTTTTCGGCAACGAACTGCGGCGCGGCGTTCGTATCAGCAAACGTTCGCCAGCCGTCGGGCATGAACATCTTGATCCGTCGGGCATAGAAGCCGTTGAACGTGTTGTCCTGCACACCCACATAGTTGGCCGGAAACGTCATGCCCGGTGCATTCTCGAGATCACTGAAGTCAAACGTCATCGTATCGATCTGCAGACCAAGGCCATTGGTCCCGGCGAATGTGCTTGCCGTGAGATTGCCCAGCAGCATCCACTCTTTCCAATCGATTGTCTTGCCACGCAGGGTTGCAATCGATTGTTTAGTGGAGTCGACGTCCGGACGTGGGGTCATCCATGCACGTGGGAACATGATGTCGATGTCAAGAGACATCGTATCGGAGTTACTGTCGCAACCCCAAGTGATGTAGCATCCCGGACGCTGGGCTGTCTTTGCCTTTGCTGCGATCGTGAATGTGGGCTGACCCGAGGTAACGCCACGAATGTCAATATCCTGCAGGAGTTCCAGACGTCCGGACTTGCCAACACCCTCCGGACAGATCGGTAGCTGCTTCAAACCAAAGCTCAATGTGTCGTCGAGCTTGGTAAGGGGCAGTGTGGCCACCGAAGCCATGACGGCTTCCGTTGGCATAAACTTCATTTCCGAAATGCAGAGCGTGTAGCCCTTGATGTTGTTGAATCCAAGGGGCAGCTTCAGCGGTGTGTTCAGACTGTTGGCCTGCTTGACCAGTGCTCCATTGGCCTTGACCCACGAGTCGAGCGCAGCTACCTGCGTCTTGAGCCAGTTCCAGCTCGTGACCTGATTGATCGCCCATTGTTGCGGGTACTGAGGGGCTGTGGCATCGACTTCTCCACTAACCTGTCCGGATACGACACGCCGGGCGGTATTGACAACGATATTGCTGAACACAACCTGAACACGCGCCAGTAGCCACGGAATAACGATCTCGCCCTTTCCGGC
>DNLG01000086.1:6165-8339 GCA_003488525.1 Bacteroidota bacterium
GCGATGGGTTGCGTTCCGGCAACGGTATCCGTCAGAACAACCGCTGTGCCGCAGGTGCCGCAAGGCTGACCCGGAGGATTGGGATCGATGTAGGAGGTATCAACACCCTGATTGCCTGTGCCGGTGGATTTCGTCTTGCCTCCCGTGCCGGGCTCGTCGACGCCACCGGCGGACTTCTTGGCGAAGGTCGTGTCTCCACCGGCAGACTTCCTGCCAAACTCATCGCCCCCTTTCGAGAGTTGCTGCATCACCGTAAAGGTGAACGGTGTTGCATAGCCATCGGGCTCGCCCAGCGGCGTGCCGCGGTCATCGGTAGCCCGCACCGTCCAGATATGCTGCTGTCCTGCTCGGGGTAGTTCGAAGTCAGGGGGCCAGAGCAGCTGTGTAGCTGTCACATCACCGAGATCCAGAATGGGGCGGTTCACTCGCAGGGCATTGATCGGTGTTTGACCGGGCAGGACTTCAAAAACCTTAACTCGATAGTTCACGACGAAGTCCGGACGCGGAGAAACTGGCGACCACCGAAGCATTGGACGCGTGCCAGAGGCAATCTCTGCCTTGTCGATCGGGAGCAGCAGTATCGGAGCCTGGTACGACCGTATCGTTATGTTCCGACAAACGGGTTGTGAAATGATGGCATTGGTTGTCGGATTCAGCAGGCTGACACAGAATTCGTAGAACCCTCCGGGGAGCATCCCTGTTCGTACCGCGTTATTGACTACGCCCCCTGCTATCTCCGTGCTTTCCATAGGCACGAGGTCCTCGCCAAAGTACTGGCTTGAGCCCGGCGGGAAGCTGATGACGCGCATACTTTCCGGTTTGGTCCGGGCAAGAAAACTTCCATCCTTATTGATCACGCAGTTGAACTTGCCTTCGATCTCGCTCGCTGTTGGATTGATGACCGTTACGACCACCACATCCTTTTTCTGCGCCCAGGTTGACAGATAGGGATCTGGGCGTGAACTGATGTTCAGCGAAACCCGCAGCTGCGCCGGTGATACAGCTGATCCAAAGACCAGCAGCAGTAGCAGCACTGCAAAGCCAGGGTTGATGTTCAGTCTCATGGGAGGAATCCCCGTGTGTATGGTCAAAACGTCGTAAGAAGGGCCAGCTGAAGCATCTGCTCGGTGAATCCGGTGCCACGCGGACCCGGATTGCCGTATGCGTAGGTATTCACACCGTAGCTACCCGAAAACGTAACAGACTTGGCAACTCTCCATCGGCATCCGGCCCGAAGGAACGTCTGTGAATCAGCGGCATTGGCACCAAAGGTCGAGCCGGCAAACGTCACCGATATCGTTGGAACAACTTCGCCCCCTAAGAGTCGATAGGAAGCGTTGACTCCCGTGGATCGAACCGCTAGAGTACCTGCCGAGAGTGCATTCTCCGTGTAGCTGGCATTGGCACCGATGGTCAGAGGCAAGGTCTCAAACATGCCCGAATAGCTGAACATCAGGCCAGAGGTATTGTTCGAGCTTTCGACGCCACTGACGATGTTAAAGTCATCGAATCTGTCGAGCAGAAAGCTTGCGGTGATCGTATGCATCACGCTAGCGGCCGAGAACGTCACCATCGGGTCGATCGAAAACGACTCACTAACATTCTGGACGCGCGCCGAGTCGAATGCATCCTGGCGCTTGTTACGAATTCCGAAGTTGGAGTACGTCGATGACAGCGACACGACATCAGAGAAGCGCACCGAGAGTTGTCCGTTGGCAATCGCCTGCGTCAGCTGCTCACCTTTTGTTTCGGAAAGATTGTTGACCCTTTGACCAATGGTTCCGGAGATCGACAGATCTCCATCGAACAGGTTCAACATCGGTGAAACTTTAAGGTCGATCCGATCAGACTGATTGAACGGATATCCAAAGGGCTGAAATCCAGCTCCCATGTACTGTCCCGTAAGCGTCACGCCCCAGGTGCTGAATCGCAAGGCAAGGTTAGCGCTTCCAGCACCATCGATACGCGTCGACGTCCGCGCAGTAAACATATCGCCAAGTGGGTTGGCAAAATCGGTCAGCACGTTCGAGGCCTGATCACGGGTGAACAACGAGGCGGCGGCTTCAGCGCTGAATGTGATTCCCTGCATAAGACGGAACTTCACATCGCTCGCCGAGATGATGCCTACTTCTGCGCGACGGCGCAACGTATCGGCCGGCAGGATGATGGTGGTA
>DNLG01000070.1 GCA_003488525.1 Bacteroidota bacterium
GGGGCGAGACTGCGTCTCGCCCCGACATGGCTCGTCCCCGGGCGAGACTGCGTCTCGCCCCTACATGGTTCGTCTCCGGGCGAGACTGCGTCTCGCCCCTACATGGTACACGGGCCAGACTGCGTCTCGCCCCTACGTGGTACACGGGCCAGACTGCGTCTCGCCCCTACATGGTACACGGGCCAGACTGCGTCTCGCCCCTACGTGGTACACGGGCGAGACTGCGTCTCGCCCCTACATGTTACTCCGTAACTTGCTCCCGTGCGCATCCCCCAACACATTATCGAGCAGGTACGTCAGCAGTCGGACATTGTTGACGTGATCGGCGAGCACGTGAAGTTGCGGAAGAACAACCGCAACTACGTCGGGTTGTGCCCCTTTCACAAGGAGAAGACTCCGTCGTTCAACGTCAATGACGAGAAGGGCATATTCAAGTGCTTCGGGTGCGGCAAGGCCGGCAACGTCATCACGTTTGTTGAGCAGCACATGCACATGGGCTTTGTCGATGCTGTGCGACATCTTGCGCAGCGGGCGGGCATTGAGATTCCCGATGAACAGCGTGATGATCCGACGGGTGAGTTTGCGCGGCAGGACAATGCCATGCGTGCCCTTCGAGAGGCGGCAGAGTTCTATCAGCACATCCTAGAGTCATCTGACGGAGCACCGGCACGAGCGTTCTATGCTAAGCGGGGCTTTACTGAACAGACGTGCAAGGACTTCCGACTCGGCGCTGCACCGGCAGCATGGGACGCCACGATGCAGCACCTGCTGGCAAGGGGCTTTGCAATCGAGCACCTCGTTGATGCGGGCCTGGTGATCACCCGCGAGGATGGCAAGACATACGATCGATTCCGCGGACGTGCCATGTTCGCGATCGCCGATTCGTCGGGACGCGTCGTTGGGTTCAGTGCACGTACGCTCACGGATGATCCGGGTCAGCCCAAGTACGTCAATTCACCGCAGTCGATCGTTTTTGAGAAAAGCAAACTTCTTTATGGTCTAGACCGTGCCAAGCGCGCCATTCAAGCCGAGCGAACGGCGGTCCTCGTCGAGGGCCAGGCCGACGTTATCACGCTCCACCAGGCGGGCATCACGAACGTGGTCGCCAGCTCCGGAACAGCGCTAACGCCGGAGCACCTGCGCATTCTGAAGCGTTTTTCCGATGCGATCATTCTTGTGTTTGATAGTGACGAGGCCGGGCAAAAGGCGATCACCCGCGGGATCGAGCTTGGCCTTGCCGCTGGCTTCGACGTGCGCTGCGTGGTGCTGCCGGCGGGCACGGACCCCGATTCACTGGTCCGCGACAAAGGGGCTGATGCACTCCGCCCCCTGATCGCGGATGCCAAAACGTGGCTGACGTATCAGATCGATCGGCTGCGTCTGACGGGTCAGCTCGATGACGCAACACAGCAGGCAAAGGCCGTACGTACCATGCTCGAATGGATCGCGTCAGTACCCGATGCGCTGCGTCACCCATTTCTGCTGCGTGATGTTGCCGAAGCGTTTCGTCTGCATGAGCAGGTACTTTCACAGGAGCTTCAGCGCATCGTCGGCGGAACCGCACAGCGCACCAGCTCCCGTCCGGCTGCCAGTCGATCCGAGGTCCCCGCTGCCGTGCCTGCAGCGACCCCGGCCGCCGAGCACAGGCCGACATACGTGGCAGCCCTGCTGCCATCCGAGCGCGAGCTGATCCGTGTGGCGCTGACCGTGCCGGATGCTCTGGCAATTGTTCTGAACGAGTATCACGTGACGGCCGCGAGCTTCTGGAGCGAGGGTGGACGCGCGGTTTTCCGGAGCATCCTGGTGGGCTCGGAGGAGCATGCCGACGCAACACAGTACGTCTTGCATGATCCTGCGCTCACGGCTGAACAGCGACGCGAGGTGGCCGACATCATGTTCGCCGCATCGGCGCCGAGCACATCATGGAAGCAGTTCGACGTCGAAGTGCCCGACTACGAAGTCCACCGCACGATCCGTGATGCGATACTTGGCATAGAGATCCATCGCGTGCACCAGCGCATTGACGGGGCTACGCAGACGCTTGAGATAACGGCCGACGCCGATGAGCGCAAACGTATCATGTTCCGAATCTCTCACATGATCCAGCATCGTGAACGTCTTCGCGGTGCGTTTACCTCCGACCCTCGAGATCTGTCATGGCTGCACGCCGATCAAACGTCCTGACGCTGCTCATCTCGGTGCTCATGGCCATTGCGCTCTGGGCGTACGTTACGCTCACGCGAACGTATGAGGATGATATCGACGTGCCGATCGCCGTTGTGCCCCCTGCCGGACAGACCATCATTTCGGGCGTACCGGCCAGCGTGACGGTGCGCGTGCGTACCAGCGGGCTGAACATTGCCAACCTGCGTCTGTACAACCGACCAAAGGTCTGCACGCTGTCGCTCGGTGAGCAGGCCCCGGACGAGCCCAGCGCCTTTCGTGTGTCCAACCCCACGATGCTGAAGCGCATCGCCGAAGATCTCGGCGTGCGTGTGCTGAGCGTCTCTCCGGCCGACATTACGCTTCGCACCGGCACGCCGGAACTCAAGAGCGTACCACTTGTGGTAGCGCACAGCATCGAGTGCCGTCCGGGCTTCATGATCACCTCCGAGCCCACGGCTGACCGGGCAAGCGTTACCCTGAAAGGCATTGCCAGTGTCCTGGCACCACTAACATCGTGGTCGACCAGGAAGATCCTCCTTGGCGACGTGCATGAGGGTATGACGATCGATGTACCGCTGAGCGATTCACTTCGGTCACTGGTCGACGTCATGCCGAAATCCGTACGCGTCCACATTCCTGTGCAGCAGGTTGCCGACGCTACCATCGAGGATGTGGAAGTGTCGCTCGAAAAGGGGCTTGCCGACATGGGCTACACGGTGCGTCCGAATCGACTTCGTGTTACCGTGCGAGGCGGTGTGAACGATCTGGCCGAGCTTACGCGGCTCGACCTGCGCTGTCAGATCAGCGGCATACCGGCAAACGGCGTCGTGATTCCCACCGTGATATGTCCGCGCGGCATGCGCGTGATCGCCTGCTCGCCCCGTACCGTGCGGCTTGTGCGACGTCAGGTCGCGTCACTGCGGAACAGCAGCGACGAGTCTCCATAGCTCAGGAAGCGATACCCGCCGCCGAGCGCTGCATCGTAGATCGAGCGCCAGTTGTTCTCACCAACGAATCCGGCAATGAGAGCCAGTAGCGTGTTGCCGGGTTGATGGAAGTTGGTGATGAGCGCATCGGTCGAGCGGATCGAACACCCGGGCGCGATCATCAGCTGCGTCGAGCCCCATACGGTGGTCTTGCCCTGTTCATCCATCCAGCGTCCCACGCGGTCGAAGGCCTCGTGTCGATCTGCCGTGTGCAGCGACGGATCGAACGCATCCCACTGATCAACGGTGAGCTGGCAAGCCCCCTGATCTCCATCGCGAAGAAGTCGGGCACCCCAGAGGTAGAGCGACTCGAGGGTGCGGATCGATGTCGTACCGACGCATGTGAACATCACGCCCCGGGCAGCAGCGGCACAGATGCGCGCGACCTCTGAGCGCGAGACGCCGAGACGCTCGCTATGCATGACGTGATCGCGCAGGTCCTGGGCCTCGACCGGTCGAAACGTACCCAGTCCCACGTGCAGGGTTACGCGCGCAACGTCGACACTGCGCGCGGCAATATCGGCCATCACTCTGTCGGTAAAATGCAGTCCAGCCGTCGGAGCAGCCACTGACCCCTGATCGCGCGCATAGATCGTCTGGTAGCGCTCTTCGTCGGCATGTTCCACCTCGCGCTGAATGTAGGGTGGCAGCGGGATCGTGCCAAGATGCTCGATCACTTCCGAGAGCGTCTGGCCCCCTTGCCATGAGAGATCCACCAGACCCTCCGTAGAGGCGCGGTCCACCACGCTGATGCGCAGCGAACCGTCATCGCTCACAAGATCCATCCCGGGATGCACGTTCCGTCCACCAATCAGGCAGCGCCAGCGAGATCCCTCACGCGCTGCAAGGACAACGGCTGGATCGGTCGAGGGGGCTACCGGATCGGTGATCAGCACTTCGACCATTCCGCCCGACGGCTTGCGCACGTACAGACGTGCGGCGATCACACGCGTCTGGTTGACTACCAGAAGGGATTTCTCCGGAAGCAGGTCTGCAATGCGACGAAATGTCGTGTGCTCGATCGGCTCGTCGGCATTGCGCCAGACAAGAAGTTTGCTGGCATCCCGCTCGTCCAGCGGATGCATGGCAATGCGGTTCGGCGGCAGGTCATAGCTGAGCATTGTTGACGAAGGAAGTGAAACCTTCCTCGATTCCGAGCTGTCCAATGGGCGATTCACGCGAACTTCGATCACTTTCAAACGTCAGGAAAAAACCTCATGCAAGATACACAGTCGCCCATCCCGCCTCCCCCGGGCGGAGGTCCTCAAGGAATCCCCCCGCAAGGCATGGCCTATCCGGCCCCACCACGCAAGAGCCGCTGGTGGATCCCATTTGCCGTCATCGGCGGGATCATCCTCGCCGGAATGGCCGCCGTCCTGTTTGTGATCGTCGCCTTTGTTGGCGGCATCATGGCAGGCATAGAGGGTTCGGACACTCCGAAGAGCGTCAAGGACAACACCGTGCTGGTCATCGACATGTCAGGGGGCTTGGAAGAGTCCACAACTGAAGATCCATTTGCGATCTTCAGTTCTGGCGGCAAATCGCAGACATCACTGTATGACATGCTTGAGGCGATCCGCAAGGCAAAGAGCGACGACAAGATCAAGGGGCTGTACATCAAGGGTGGTGCATCCGGTGCCGGCATGGCGAAGCTGGCAGAGGTGCGGGAAGCTATCGAGGACTTCAAGACCTCGCGCAAGTTCGTCTATGCCTACCTGGACATGGGATCCAAGTCGCAGTACTACATGGCATCTGTGGCCGACTCGGTCTTCATGCCGCACGAGGGCCTTCTTGAGTTCACGGCATTTGGCACATCAGCCCCCTTCATGAAGGGACTCTATGACAAGCTGGGCGTGTCATGGAACGTCGAGCAGTTCGAAGAATACAAGTCCGCCGCCGAATCCATGACGCGCGACAAATGGTCAGAGCCGGCAAAGGAAGAGGTCCGCGCTCTGCTCGAACAGCGCAACAGCATGTTCATCCAGGCCGTTGCCGAATCACGTCGACTGGAGCCTTCGTACGTGCGCGCCGTGATGGACCACGGCGTGTATCTGCCAGACTCGCTCAAGCACTACCGACTGGTCGACGCGCTTGCCCACGAAGAAGATGTCCGTCGTCGCATCCATGCGCGCATGAACCCCAACGACACCAACGAATACACCAAGCTGCGCACGGTATCGATCACACGCTACCTTGATCAGGTCGAAGAAACGAAAGCCACCAGCGAGAAGGGTATCGCCATCGTGTATGCCAGTGGCGTGATCAATTCCGGCAAGCAGGGAAGCCCATTTGACGGCGGCGGCATCTACTCGCAGGCCTTCATCAAGAATCTCAAGAAGGCTGCCAAGGACGATGACGTCAAGGGCATCATCATCCGCATCGACAGTCCAGGGGGCTCAGCATTTGCATCCGATGAAATGTGGACCGCTATCCGCGAGGTGCGCAAGACCAAGCCCGTGTATGCATCGATGAGCGACGTGGCCGCATCAGGTGGCTACTACATGGCGATGGCCTGCGATACGATCATCGCACATCCGGCCACCATCACCGGATCGATCGGCGTGATCATGGCCATGCCCAACCTTACCGGCACGATCGCCAAGGTCGGCGTCACGGTCGACACGATCAACCTCGGACCGTCGGCCTCGTTCATGAATCCTTTGCTTCCACTGACGGATGCCGAGCGTTCACGTCTGCACGACTACGGCGCAAACACCTACCGCCGCTTCGTCCAAAAGGTCGCCGATTCGCGCGGCAAGGACTTCGAATCAACACGCCTGCTGGCACGCGGTCGCGTCTGGACCGGTGCTGCAGCCAAGGAAAGGGGCTTGGTGGACATCGAAGGTGGACTCGACGTGGCCATCAAGGCAATGAAGAACCGCCTCAAGGTTGGTAAAAATGAAACCGTCGAGATCTATCGTTTCCCGCGTCAGGAAGATGGATTGCAAGCCTTCCTTTCGATCTTCAACCAGGACGATGAAGCCAGCTCCGACGACGAATCGTCACCAGGTGCTTCGGCCAGCTCGATCGTCGAAGCCATCATGGCCCGTGTCTCGGCCGACCCAACCGGCGCCCGTCAGGTCTACGCGGCCATGCCTCGCCCCATTCGCCAACAGGTCGATCATACGGCATCTATCACCAAGCTCGCCATGCAGGAGCACGCTCTCATGGTGCTGCCGGTGAGCTTCCCGATGGAGTGAACTATTTCCACCGCCTTCTCGTTTTCACCTAACCTTTCAAATCACGTCGTGGTCCGCGGGTCTGCACCACGGACCCGGTAACACCGAGTACCACGACGCACAACGGCAACGCCGGCCCGCTCCATGGTCGGCGTTGTTTTTTTCTTTCAGGCTTGAGGTTTGAGGGTTGAGGGTTGAGGTTTGAGTCATCGGTCATCCGTCATCGGTCTTCCGTCATCGGTCATCCGTCAT
>DNLG01000149.1:0-3806 GCA_003488525.1 Bacteroidota bacterium
ATCTGTTTTGTATCAGTCGAACATACGTATTGTGATCGTATGAGTACCCGTAAACAAACATGGGGGTCGCAGTACTCTGCAACCCCCACGTGCTAATTATCATATGGCGTTCTGCGAGCTCTATCAAAAGTCGTAGGTAGCCGAGAGATACGTCAGACGAGGAAGGATCGTGCCACCATACACTTCGTAGTAGCGACGGTCTAGCAGATTGTTGATCGCAAGACCAAGTCGAAGGTCATTGGTGACGTAGAGACCGGCATTCAGGTTGACAACCGTGAATGACGGAACATAGCCTTGAAAGTCTCCTGCGAGCCATGTGAAGCCATCAACATAGCGACACATGATCGAGGCATCCCATGACATCGGCACCGTATACGTTGCACTGAGGTTGAGTCGGTTCGGGGATGTGTTTGGCGAAAGGATCTTGTCTCCGCTCGGAAGGAACGGATTGGGCGTCTTCACGTCTACGAAGTTCGCACCAAAATGAGAGTAGTTCGCCGAGACTTCGAGTTCGCGGGTAACCTGATAGGTAGCACTGAGTTCGACACCATACTGTTCAACCAGACCAATGTTCGTGTTCGACACGATGAATGACGGGCCACCCTGGTAGGTGGTAAAGCGTGCACGATCTTGCGGACTGATCTGTGAGTAGACGATTGAGTCAATGACGGCGGCATACTGTTGAAGATCTGCCGGCAGCTGCGACTTGCTCGACCATGAAGTGAAGTTCGGGTTCACGCCGGGGAGGAAGCCCGAGATGAAGTTGGTCAGACGGTTGAAATAGAGATCAACCGTGACGTAGAGCTTCGTACCGATCTTAGCATTGTATCCAAGTTCGATACCAATGTTCTGTTCGACGTTAAGATCGCGGTTGCCTACGCCCCATGCTGCGGGCTGAATACCGCGCGGATCACGGGGGTTGGTGACCGTTGTGTCGTACAGACCCATGAACACGCGCTGCTGAGCGCCGCTGAGCGCAGAGAGCGCACTGTCGATGCGACCCTGCACGGGACGGAAGTTTACAGGAGCCCCTTGAGCAGTAAAGGCCGGACGGAAAGCGTACTTGCGGAAGAGTTCGGAGAAGTTTGCCCGCTGGAATGACCGGCCGGCCGAGAGACGGATAACCTGGTCAGCATCTGGCTTGAAGAGGAGCGCAACGCGAGGAGAGAACTGCTGCGGATAAATGTTCGCGTTGTCATAGCGTGCAGAGCCGACAAACGAGAGTTGATCTGTGAGCTTTGCTTCGAGCTGAGCATAGATGCCACCAATGTTGGCGATGATCGGCTCATCCGGGAACACCGTGCGTTGCGAACCAACCGACAGATGCTGATACTGGCCGCCAATGACGTACGAAAGACCCGATGCCAGTGTGTCGGTGTATTGCGCGTCCAGATTAAGGTCGTATGAGTCGTCGAGAATGATCGTGCCAGGGGGCGCAGCGAGAATACGCATGGTATCGATGGTGCGGCGGGCGTTGTACGACGTTTGAATGTGAAGATTATCAGCATGGTACGCCACGCGGGCGAATGGCTTTTCCGACTGTGGAACGTGGATACGTCCGGCACCGGCAAGCATCATCTCATTACCGAACTGACTGTAGCCGAACTCTGCCAGGACTGTCTGGTTCTCGGCGACATCGTAGTCCATCCGCAGCGTTCCATATGTAGCAAACGTCTCGCGATCTTCAGATGTGATGGAGTTCGACTCACGGGCGATTGGCCACAATGATGCGTACTCACTCGTGATGGCGATACTGTCAGCCACACGATCGCCGGTGAAGCGGTTGCGGGCCAGGTTGTATGACTGAGAACGGCCTGCCGTGATCTTGTAGGAGAAGTCACCCATCACACCGGCGTGGCGCACATCGGCGCGCATCGTCTTGTAGTCGCCCCCTAAGAGCGAGATGCGTGTACCCTGCGCTTCGCGTGGCGACAGCGTCGTGAGATTCAGTACGCCGTTGAAGGTGTTGGCTCCGTACAGTGAAGCAACCGGACCACGAATAAGCTCGATGCTACTGAAGTCACCGAGAGAGCTTGCAAAGGAGTTCCATTCAACAGCACCGATCTGCTGCAGGGCAACATCACGTCCGTCCACGAGCACAAGCAAGCGGCGATTCGTGCTGTTGTTGAAGCCACGGGTGTTGACGTTGAAGTCCGTTGCACCGTTCTGGACGATGTCCACGCCGGTCATACCCTCCAGGGCCTTGGCCAGCTGGTTACCACGGGCGCGACGCTGAATCTGCTGTCCGGTGATGGCAGTCACTGCGGCAGGTGTTTCCGAGATCTTCTGGAGCTTCTTGCTTGCGCCGAAGACAACAACTTCGCCAGAGGTAACGGCACGACGCTGAACGAAGATCTCGAGCTCGGTGTCGGCACCTTCTTTGACCTCGACATTGACGATCGCCGTGTCCTGGATCTCAATACCACGAAGGACAAGCGTATGCATTCCGACGTCAAGCCCCTTGATCGAGAAAGTACCCTTCTTGGAGGTATAGACCGTCCGACGTGCCGCATCATCATTGATGCGAATGGCAACCGCCGGTTCCTTGGAATCAGCCAGCTTGACCGTTCCCGAGATCGATCCGTTCGTGGCGAAGGCCAGGGCAGACGAGGCAAAAGAAAGAATGAAAAAGACGAAGCTGCGAATGATCGCACGGTAGCCCTGTTCGGCACGGATGCGTCCCATTTCATCATACTTCTTTGGATCCGGCGGAACCGGTGTTGAAAGTCCGTCAACGTAACGATTGAACATGCAGAACGCTGCTCCTATGAGAATTGAATCGTGGATCTCCGTGTCGGAGGCGCCGGCCGCGCGGGCCCGCTCGACATCGGCTTCGGTGACGTCTTTGCCGCTACTGCGGACAAGCAATGCAAGGCGCGTGAGCGCTGCGAGCTTATCTGATGAGGGGGCATGCTGCGGACTGTACGGCGAGTCGGAATCGGCAAGCACTTCTTCGCGGTCAACGCCAAGGTGTGCGGCTGCGATTGCTGCATGAATGTTCGAGCAGTACTCGCAGTTGTTTGCGCGCGAAACCGCAGTTGCGATGAACTCGCGCTCTCCGGCAGACAGTGAATGACTGTCATGCAGAAGAACGCTCACCATGTCGTTGAGAGCAATGGCGACCTCCGGTCGCACCATCATCGGACCTCGAATGCCGTACGTTTCAGCAGGTAGTTCAATGTGTGCCATTGGCGGCCTCCCTCCGGATGTAGCCGTCGGTGGTTAACCGGTCGGCAAGAACTTCATAGTACATGGCGTCTGACGGAAGGTCTGTTGCCATACCGTCCACATAGCGGTTGTAGTACGAAAACAGTGCAGCGATCAGCACCGTGTCGTGGATCTCAACATCCGTGGCGCCGGCAGCGCGCGCGGCGGCTACCATTTCGTCCGTTACGTTTGCGCCGCTCGTGCGAACCGCACCGGCAATCGTCAGCAGATGCGCAACGCGATCGCTGACCTGTCCACCAAACGGATTGGCAAGGATCGAACGCACGGCATCCACTGAGCCGACGTAACGTGCAGCAGTGATCACGTGTGCATTGCTGCAGAACTGACATTCATTACCAGTGCAGACAACCGAGGCGATGAGCTCGCGCTCGCCCTCGGTCAGCGTGTTCGGTCCTCGCAGAATGAACTGCGTCACATCGCGGATCGGCTTACCCGGCTCTGGCCACGCATCCAGGAGCCCCGTGATCCCGGGAAGTTTTGACGGAATATCAACGTGCGGCATCGGCAGCCTCCGTCGGTACATAGCCAGCTGTTGCCATGCGCTCGCCCATGGACACGTAGTCTTCACGGTTCTCGGG
>DNLG01000149.1:4036-5618 GCA_003488525.1 Bacteroidota bacterium
TGGGACGTTCCGTCCACCAACACGTACGCGCTCTGCGATGTCGAGCAGAACGTTCATCAGCTCCGACACGCCACTGCGGTCATTGCGATACACAACGGCGTCAACGACATCGTGGTCAGCCCCATAATGATGTCTCGCCGCCGCTGCGTGTGACATCGTACAGAACTTGCAGCCATTGCCATGCGAAACAAAGGTTGCCAGCAGCTCGCGCTCTCCCTTTGTCAGGGGGCTTTCCCCATGCAGAAGCACCTGTGCAAGCTTGCGGAGTGATGCTCCGGTCTCCGGACGAAACTCAAAGAGTCCGCGGATGCCGGGGTTGTTTGGCGATACTGGAATGTGAGGCATCATACCCTCGTGGTGAACGTTTGACAGAAGTTTAGTTTCAACGATGCTGCGTGATGCTGATCGCCCGCGGAATCACCGCGATGCCGATCAGAAGAACGCTTGATGTGATGAGCAGGGCTTGCTGAAAACCACCGAGGGCATCGGCGATCAGACCGATCTGCAAAACAGCCAGAGCTGTCACAAAGCGTCCGATGTTCAGACAGAGTCCAGTGGCCGTTGCCCTGCCGACAGCAGAGAAGAGCTCCGGTACGTAGAACGACATCAGCGCCTGGGACATGCCAAAGAAGAACGACATCGCGGCGATGGTGGCCACAAACGTCGAGGCCGAAGAGGGTGTTACGCCATACAGGTAGAGGCTTCCGATAACCACACCGACATAGCATGTCAGAATGCCCCGCACCCGACCCATCCAATGCACGACCGGTGCAACCAGCAGACTTCCGATGATTCCGCCCCCTCCCAGCGCCATCATCGTGCTTCCGCGCACTCCGGCTCCGCCATCCGTACCCGGAAACAGGTCTGACGCCCACGTCGGCAGCCACGAGAACGCTGCCCACAGGGTGATCAGCATGCAGCCGAAGAGCGTTGCGCCGATGGCGATCTCGCGCTTCGACTGGCTAAGCTGTGACGCGATTGTCCTCTGCCGCTGCGTTACGGTAGCGTCCTGAGAGCGTTCCACAAGCGGCGTAAAGAACACCAGCGCCGGGGCACTGAAGAGCATGAACAGAGTCACCACCGTCTCGTACGAGAGTGCTCGCGACTGCAGTGCTCCGGAGCAGACAATCCCTACCGCGTATGAATTTGCCAGGATCCCCATTAGAAGAGGTCGACGCTTTTCAGGCAGAATCTCCACGCCCAGCGTCGATGAAACGACCATGATGGCACCGACGCACATGCCCGTGAGCAGACGAACTCCGCCAAAAACAAGAGGACTCGACACGTAGGGCGTCAATCCCGTGAGCAGGCAAGCCCCCACGAGCGCGACGCCGAGTACCGGAACACGTCCGCGCAGGTCAGCCACAAGGCCCAGGGCAATGCCGCCAAGTACCCAGCCGAAGAGAAACAACGACTGCACGGTCGACCCCAGCTCTGCCGCCTGCGGACCCACAGAGTCGCCCACCAGGCGCTCAGCGATCGTGGGCAGATATGTCGGAACGACGGATGCTACCGAGCCGCAGGCCAGTCCGGCGATCCAACACATCAGGTATGTTATCCACAGGCGTTGGGACATGGGGGC
>DNLG01000047.1 GCA_003488525.1 Bacteroidota bacterium
TACTACACGGACTACGTCAAGAAGTCCGGCGGCGGCGAGGAGTAACCCCACCCCATGCTCACACTCACACCTGTCGGGTCGGGTCAGCCCCCTGACAACGACCTGCTTGCCGGACTCAACGAACATCAGGCCGAAGCGGTCCGCTGCATAAGCGGTCCACTGCTGATCATTGCCGGTGCAGGCAGTGGTAAGACGCGCGTGCTGACGGTGCGCCTTGCCTACATGCTGCGCAATGGCATCGATCCACGCCAGGTGCTGGCGCTGACGTTTACCAACAAGGCAGCGGGCGAAATGAAAGAGCGTATCGGACATCTGGTGGGCGCATCGACGGCCCGCTCGATCTGGGCCGGCACGTTCCATTCGATCTTCGCGCGTATCCTTCGGCAGTACGCCGAACGCGTCGGCTACACGCCGGCATTTACGATCTACGATACGGACGATCAGACCGCAGCGATCAAGGCGGTGATGAATCAGCTGGGCATCTCGCAGCAGGTGCTTCCGCCGTCGGGCGTGCGCTCGCGCATCTCGTCGGCAAAGAATTCGATGATCTCCTGGCAGGAGTATGCGCGCTCGGCCAAGAGCGTACTGGAGCAACAGACAGGACAGATCTTCGAGCAATACGAGCGGCGTCTGCGTCTGAGCAATGCGATGGACTTTGATGATCTGCTTAACGTGACCATCCGTTTGCTGCGCGACAATCCGGATGTGCTGGCAACGCTGCAGGACAGGTTCCGGTATATCATGGTGGACGAGTACCAGGACACGAACCGCTCGCAGTACACCGTCGTGTCGATGCTGGCGGCGCGCCACGGCAACCTTTGCGTGGTGGGCGATGATGCCCAGAGCATCTATCGCTGGCGCGGCGCCGAGATCCGGAATATTCTCGACTT
This sequence comes from Bacteroidota bacterium, assembly GCA_003488525.1. Classification (GTDB taxonomy): domain Bacteria; phylum Bacteroidota; class Ignavibacteria; order Kapaibacteriales; family Kapaibacteriaceae; genus UBA10438. The sequence continues at coordinate 891 of DNLG01000047.1, forward strand.
TGATCGCGACTATCCGAAGGCGCAGGTGGTGCGCCTGGAGCAGAACTACCGTTCTACCAAGACCATCCTTGCCGCAGCGCACAGTGTGATCAAGCGCAATGCGACGCAGCTGAAGAAGGAGCTCTGGACGGATAACTCGGAAGGTGAGAAGATCACCGTGCTGGCCTGCAGGGATGACCGCGAAGAGGCCGAGATGATCGCACGGACGATCCGCTCGCGCATGGCCTCACACGGGTACTCGCCCAAGGATGTGGCCATCCTGTACCGGACCAATGCGCAGTCACAGGCACTCGAGGACGCCCTGCGTCGCTCGAACATGGCCTATCACATCGTCAGCGGTGTGAGTTTCTACAAACGCAAGGAAGTCAAAGACGCCCTGGCCTACCTGCGCATCCTGGTCAACCCCGACGATAGCGAGAGCATTCTGCGGGTGATCAACGAGCCGGCACGCGGGATCGGCAACACGAGCATTGAGCGCATCCAGAGCTATGCCGTGCAGCATGGTATTACGTTTCATGCAGCACTGCAGCAGATCGACCGGGTGCCGCTCATGCAGGCGCGTACGGTTAAGGCCGTGAGCGAGTTCATCGGCATCATCGACCGGCATCGCGAACTCGTCAACGAGCTTCCGCCGGCAACGCTGGCACAGGCCTACATCGAGGCAACGGGCTTGCCGCAGATGTATCGTCTGCAGCAGAGTGAGGAAGCGCTCGACCGGTGGAACAACATCGAGCGTGTGCTCGATCATATCGCCGAGCAGCAGGAGCTTGACGAGTCGCTCACGCTGGTGACGTATCTCGAGCAGATCGCACTGATCAGCGACGCCGATGATCCGGAGCTCGGGAACAACCGCATAGCGATGATGACCATGCATGCGGCCAAGGGGCTGGAGTTTCCGCTGGTGATCATTGCCGGACTCGAGCAGGGGCTGTTTCCGCTGGCCAAGGCCGAGCAGGATCCGGAAGAGCAGGAAGAAGAACGACGTCTGCTGTACGTGGGTATGACGCGTGCACGCGAGCAGCTGGTGCTGTCATACGCCGAGAAGCGTTTCCGCTTCGGCGAGATCACGTACTCACGTCCGTCGATGTTCCTGGCGGAGATCGATAAGTCCACCATTGCCCCTTCCGGACGTAGCATGACGGGCTCGGAGGTGACGCAGCAGAGGCCACTGAAAGCCCCGTATCAGCAGGCGCCGGGCAGAGCCGGATCGGCGCGGGGCGCATCGGCCATCGAGCACAACGAGTACTCGCAGATACCTGTCCCGAAGCGCTACACCAGCGTCTCGCAGCCGGCCTCGCGACGTCAGGTCGAACAGCAGGCGGCTGCCACGGTGCGCGTTGGACAGCGCGTAAAACATCCGATGTTTGGCTCCGGCACCATCAGCGCCGTCACCGGCGGAGGTCAGACCGAAAAGGCCACGGTGCTCTTCGATAACGGACAACGCAAACAACTCATGGTCGCCTTTGCCCGTCTGGAGATCATCGGATAGAAGCACATGCCTTCTTGCAGCTCTCATGCTTCTTACCGGAGCGATGAGTAGCCGCGCACAGCAGCTTGCCCCGCTCCTGCCGCGTGCCGATTCGATGTCGAGAAAGGGGCTTGACTTTGGCGTCGACAAGATCACGAACACGTTTGTCTGGACGGGGAATGCGGATCTGGACCTGGTGACGGACGTCGGGACGTTTACGCTGGTCAACCGCTTTCGATCGACGGCGTTTCGCACGAGTACCTTGGCCACGCGCGATGATCAGCAGTCGCAGATCGCCTACATGCTTCCGCTCTCGGCGGGCGTATCGGCCGTTGTGCGCCAGGCATGGACACTGTCGCAGGACTCGCGCAGCATCGGTCTGAATTCCCTTGAGCGGCTGGGGGCCGTTGCGGGACTGCGGTACAACCTCATGGAGGGAGTCGACCTCGAAGCGATTGCCGGAACGGAATCGTCGTCGCAGCTGGGGGTGAAGGCCGCCGGACCCGTAGCGGCGCTTACCGGTTCGGTGCGTCGCCTCGACCTTGAACAGTGGGCGCTCAATGGTAATCTTACGGCCGACTGGCAGAGGCTCGACACGAGGCGCACCAATAGCGATGTCGACCTAAAGGCACGGGTTGAACGCGACCTTTCCGAGGGCTCGCTGATGTCCCTCTCGGTGAGCTCTACGGACCGACGCCGGCAGTTCTTTACCTCGGTGTCGCCCTCAGCCCCATTGAATGTGGAACAACGTCAGGAACAGCTTCTCGATGTGAGTGGTTCGATCATGTATGCCGTCTCTCCAACCTTTGCCGTGGGCTTCGATGGCATCGTCCAGTCCAACAGTATCGAGCGTTCATTCGGGTCGCCTGTGACCGCTCTGCCCATCACATCGGTCAGCCGCACGCTCGACGAGCTGGTGATCGACGTGTCGACATCGCTGCAGTGGACGCTGCCGACGCTGCGTGCCTCCATCACGGGCTCGCTGTTTCAGCGTAGTGAGCGCAACGGCGTGCAGGACGTGCATGGCGTAACGCCGGCAGACCTGCAGGCAACACGTGCGCAGGAGTTTCAGCGCGACAACGAGGCGTTTCGCACGCGCGGTCTGCTGCGCGTGGAATGGATGGCCTCACCGTCTGACACCTTTCGTATTGACGGGGCTTCCTGGCTGCTGCGCTACGACACGCCCAGCACGACCAATGATGACGATCGTGATGAGCTGGCCTCGACGCTGACGCTGAGCTATGGCCGACGCATCTCCGATAACCTGAGCATGAACCTTGCGCTGTCGGGTCAGTTCCTGCACCTCGTCTTTCTGAAAGCCTCGCGCAGCGCACTGAATAACGTCAATCGCTCGCTGCGCCTCGCCCCCTCCTTCACGCTCAACTACCGGCGGCTGACCATGCAGCCGCAGTTCGAGATTCTTGCCAACTACACCGCGTATGACTACGAGACCACGGCCGCTTCGGCACGCTCGTTCTCCTTCCGTCAGTTGTCATACCGCGACTCAATACGCATCGGCCTTACACCCACGCTGGCCTTTGAGGCGCCCGTGCTGCTGCGCTACTTCGAGCGTGCTACGTTCCGCTGGACGTCGTTCTCCGAGTCGCCCGAGACCGGCAACCTGGAGTACCTCATCAAACTGCTGCTTATCGCTCGCCCCCTTGCAAATGTTGAAGCCGGCGCGGGCCTGCGTCTGTATCAGCTCGATCAGTCAAGCATCCGCTTCGGTCAGCCGAGCATCTCCACCGGCTCACTGCACTCCATCGGACCCGAAGTGATCCTGCGCTACTCCTCCGAAGGGGGCTCATCCGTCTCCCTCTCGGGATGGTATGAGTATCAGACCATTAACGCTGTGAATGAACGTAAACTCCCGAACCTGCTGCTGCGATGTAGCGTCGGGTACTAGGTGCTGCCATGCTAACGCTACGATTGCCCACGTTGATTGCCAGTATCCGTGCCATCGAGCCCGCGTTGTCGGGGCTTCCGGACTGGCCACAGCTTACGGGGTCGATGCAGCACAACGTTGTGCTGGCAACGACGGAGCTGGTGACCAATGCCATCATTCACGGAAATCGCGGCGAAGCGCACAGGTCGGTGCACGTAAGCGTGGAGCTTGGCACAGATGAAATAGTTATCGTTGTCACCGATGAAGGTCAGGGGTTCGACGTCGAGTCGGTGCCCGATCCTACGTCGCCGGCCCTGCGCGAGCGTGAGGGCGGAAGGGGCTTGCATACGGTGCAACGTCTTGCCGATGCGCTGACCTTTGAACACACAGAGTCCGGTCATTCAGTCACAATCAGATTTCATCGAACATGATGTTCTGCCTGCGGTCCATTGCGATCCTCGTTGTCACAAGCGTTTCCCTCCATGCACAGCTTGCGTTGCCTGCCGACGCACAGAAGCTGTTTGTTCCGCAGAGCTTTCAGACGCACCTGTCGCATCTGGCATCCGACGAGATGCGCGGCCGCGACACTCCGTCGCCTGAGCTTGACCGAGCGGCCAATTACCTTGCGGAGCACTTCAAGCGCATCGGCCTGCAGCCGCTTGGCGGCCAGTACCTGCTGCCCTTTACGCTCATCCGCCCGGATCTGAACACCGCACCCGACGTCACCAACTTGTCGATCACGGCGGGTGGGGAAACACGAAGCTTTGCGCTGACGAAGGACTTCATCCCTTTCGAGCAGACCGGCGAGGGTAGGTTCGCGAACTCTGCCGTGAGCTTTGTCGGATTTGGCATCACGGCTCCGGAGTACAACTACGATGACTATGCCAATGTTGATGTCAGGGGGCATGTGGTGCTTATGCTGCGTGGCGAGCCGGAGACCACCGACACGGCGGTCTTTCGTGGTGCGGCCTTCACTCGTCACTCGACAAATCGCGAGAAGCTCCGTCGCGCAAAGCAGAATGGCGCGGCTGCGGTTCTGATGGTCGATGCCATTCGCGCTCCGAGAAAGCCAATGGTATCGGGCTATGCATGGCCATCACTCTTTCCGGGCGGGGCACGCTCCTCGCGGGGCATGACGCTGGGTTCAGAACGAACAGACTCGCTCGCATTACTCCATGTTGGAGAGGCCGTCGTCAACTCGCTCGTCGGTTCGGTCGATACGCTTCGAACGTGGACCAAGAGCATCGACTCGACGCTGCGTCCACGTTCGTTTCGCATTGCGAATGCATCGGTCACGGGTGCCGTCCAGCTGCGTCCCGACAGTTTCAGCGTGAATAATGTTGCCGGCATCCTTCGCGGATCAACGTATCCGGACGAGTACGTGGTAATGGGTGCGCACTACGACCACGTGGGCGTTGGTAAACCGAACTCGTCGGGTGACTCGATCTACAACGGCGCCGACGATAACGCATCAGGTACCACGAGTCTGATGGTTGCTGCAGAAGCCCTGGCCCAAAGCAGCACACGGCCCGAACGCAGCGTTGTCTTTGTTGCCTTTGCTGCCGAGGAAAAGGGGCTCCTCGGTTCCAAAGCTTATGTGCGGAGCTCGCCGCTTCCCATCGATAAGTGCGTTGCAATGATCAACACGGACATGATCGGTCGCTCGGTTGACGGTAAACTCTCCATCGGCGGCGCCGAACGCTGTCCGGACCTTGTGGCGATCAACGAAGAAGAGAATCGTAAACTCAAAGCCCCCTTCTCGCTTGCCTACGATATCGAGCAGTACTTCTTCCGCAGCGATCAGGCATCATTCGCCATGAAGCGTATCCCGGTGATCTTCTACTTCACCGGCGAGCATAAGGATTATCATAAGGTCACCGACGAGATCCACCTGATCGACTTCTCCTCCCTGGCCGAGATCTCGAAGCTCGCTACCTCCGTCCTCTGGCGCGCCGCCCATAGCACACGCACAACATATCTCCCCGCAGGATTTGAAGAGTAGGGGGGGGGAGGCGGCAAGACCAAACGACAGAACCGAAAGAAAGGTAAGGGAGGGGGGGGGGGGGGGGGGGCGGGGGGGGGCGAAGGGGAGAGGCCAGGGGTTGAGGGGGGA
>DNLG01000108.1:0-4487 GCA_003488525.1 Bacteroidota bacterium
CAAATCATTACCTTCCTAATTTCGAGATCGTCACGTCCGTTGTGCTACCCTGGTTATCCTTCAGATCATTGTTGCGCACGCCCAGTTGCTCGCCGATCAGGAAGTTGCTGCTGATACTGTAGCCGATATGCGCTCCGGGCATCCAGCCCATTGCGGCCCCGACGACAACTCGTTCTTCAGGCATTTGTGCCAACGCCGATGCGGCGGTTACGGTCATTGCGACCAGGATCGAGAACACGATCTTCATGCTGTGCTCCATTCTACACTGATGGTGAAACATTGCCGGCGCAATATAGCTTGCAGACTTCCTCTGCGTAACTTCGCCCCATTCAGAGCCGCCCAGAGAGTGATAACCGTCCACCCATACACGGCAGAGCATCGCGACGAATGGGATGCCTTCGTCGAGTCCTCCAACAATGGAACAATGTTCCATCTTCAGCGCTTTCTGGACTATCATCCGGAGGGCAAGTGGAACTGGCATCACCTGATGTTTCGCAGCGGGTCGCGACTCGTTGGTGTGCTTCCCGGTGGCATAAACGCGAAGGGTGAGTTCTGGTCTCCCACGGGCGCTTCCTACGGATCGGTCTGTATTGCCGACTGTGGATTTGAGCTTGCTCTGGAGATCGTCGATGCGTTCATCGGCTATTGCAAGGGGCGCGGCATTACCGACGCGTACCTCATCCCGGCACCGCTGATCTATACCAAGAATTACGATCAGCATCATGAGTATGCGATGCTCTACCGCAAGGCCGGGTTCGAGCTGCATTACATTTCGCATGCCATCGATCTCAAGCACGGAAGCGACTACTTCCGTCACTTCTCGCCGTCGGCACGTCGTAACGTAAACCGCGCTCTGCGTAACAGTCGACTCTCGATCCGTGAGAGTGACGACTATGAAACGTTTCATGCCATCCTTGTGGAGAACAAGGCCAAGCATGATGCCAGGCCAACGCATACTCTGGCGGACCTTCATCGTCTGCGGGAGCTTGTCCCGGATAAGCTGCGACTGACCATGGTGTATCATGACGACGAGCCGATCGCCGGATCACTGGTATTCATCCCGAATCGCAAGGTGGCGTTGTGTTTCTACAACATGCTGCGATACGAATACGAACATCTGCATCCGGTCTATCTGATCCTGAACGAGACGTGTCAGTGGGCCGTCGATAACGGCTTTGAATGGGTCGACATAGGCGTGTCACAGGATACGAAGTCAGATGATCCGATGACGCCTTCGCTGAGTCTGATCAATTTCAAGGAGCGATTCGACGCTCGGGGTATCCTTCGCAGCACGTACCACCTTGACCTTCGCTAAGGAATACGGCGTGGAGAACACGGACGTCTTGCTGATCGCCCTGGCGGACGTTTCGCGTGATGCGCGCACGCTGAACCTTGCTCGTGTGCTGAGCGCGGCGGGCCTTTCTGTTGTCGTACATGCGGCCGACAGTCGCACGGACGCTGCGTCCGATGCGGGCTCTGGCGCGCCCCTTACCGTGATCCCATGGTCTGACCCGGGCGGACGGGCCATGCGGCGCTGGTGGTCGCTGCGCCGTTCGGCATCGCGCCTGCAGGTGCGTCCGCGTCTGGTGATTGGCATGGATCTGTTTGCCCTGGCCGCGGCGCGCGCTGTTGCCCGGCGCTGCAACGTCAGACTCCTGTATGACATGCGCGAATTGTACTTCGCCCTCGGTCCTCTTGGTGGTAGGGGGCTTCGCCAGCAGATCCTGGCATGGCATGAGCGGCGGATGCTTGCCGGGGTCGACCGAGTCGTCGTCTCGGGCGAGCTTGACGCTGATCTTGTCCAGCAGCGATTTCATCTTGCGCAGCGACCGTTTGTGATGCTCAACACCCCACCGTACCGGGACGTTGTCACGAGCGACCTCCGTCGGCGCTGCGGCATTGCCGATGATGCGCCGCTAGCCATCTACCAGGGAGTGGTGCACCATGGTCGTGGCCTGCTGCCAACGTTTCGCGCCATGCAACGCATGCCGGAACTGCACCTGGCAGTTGTCGGAGACGGACCGGCAGAGTCGGCGCTACGTCAGGCAGCGGCGGAGCTCGGCGTGCAGCAGCGCGTGCACTGGCTGGGAAGCGTCGCGTATGACCGACTGCACGAGCTGACGTGCGGAGCTGACGTGGGACTATGTCTTATCGAGCCCCTTTCGCTGAGCTACGAGTATGCACTTCCGAACAAGGTCTTCGAATACATGATGGCACGGATTCCGGCGCTGGTGAGCGATCTACCGGCCCTGCGCGAGCTCGTCACGCGTCACCCCTTCGGCGTGATCGTTGATCGTTCGTTGCCGGCTGACGAGATCGTTGCTGCTCTTCGGCAGGCGCTTGACGTGCAGCCACGCGCGGCAATGATCTCGGCCTGTGACGGCGTGCGGGGACTAAGCTACGAGAACCAGTCACGGCAGGCCGTCGCGCTCATTCGAGAGCTTCTTGCATGACCCTGTATCTCGTCATGCTACTGCAGCAGCTGATCGCTTCGAGTACGCATCTTATTGCCAAGGACGCGGCCTCGCAGCTCCATCCCATCAGTGTTGTGCTCGTGCGGGGCATGTGGACATGTCTGGCCTTCGGGATCTGGTTCGCTGTTCGACGCGGCACATGGAAACCCGTCGATCGCCGAGACCTTCTGCTGATCATCACGCTCGGCGTCGTCAATCTTCCCGTCAATCAGCTGCTCTTCATCTGGGGAGTGTCCTATACCACTCCACCGAATGCGTCGCTTGCGTATGCGCTGACGCCGGCCTTTGTCGTGGCGCTGATGATCATTGTGCACCGAAGCTCGATGTCGTGGAAGAAGATGCTTGGCGTGGTCGTTGCGCTCGTCGGTGCGAGCATCGTGCTGGTGGACCGTGGCGCGGGTATTTGCGATGGGCAGACACTTGGCAACGTGATGGTGCTCCTGGCCAGCTTTTCCTGGGCGGCTTTTACCCTGTACGGACAGCGCATTGTGGAGCGATATGGTCCTGTGCAGGCCATAGCCATGACCTTTTTCAGTGGGCTTCTTGCCTTCGTTCCGGTATGGATACTGATGCCGGTCGATGCGCAGATCGGCGTCCTTGCTGAACCCTCCTCGGTATCTCTCTGGTGGCAGCTCTTCTACCTCGGCGTGATCACCTCCGGCATCGGGTACGGACTTTGGTACTACGCGCTGAGTCGACTCGACTCGGGTAAGGTTGCCGTCTTCAACAACCTCCAGCCGGTGCTGACTTCGCTGCTGACGCTGATCGTTCTCGGCACTGCGCCTACGACACTTTTCCTCGTTGGTGGAAGCATCGCCCTGGTCGGCGTCATCATCACGCAGAGGTCGTAGTTTTGTCCGGCTGGCAGGCCCCTTTCACTAACATATCCGAGGCAGAAGATGCGCATCGATGCAAGTCATTCCATGGCCCTGTGCATTGACATTCAGGAGCGCCTTTTCCCGCACATTCATCAGCATGACGAGCTTGCCGATCGCTGCGGTCGGCTCATCAGGGGGCTGAGGGCACTGGAGATTCCGATCGTGGTGACCGAGCAGTACGTCAAGGGGCTGGGCCAGACCATCCCGACGATCCGCGAGGCACTCGGCGATCATGAGCCGCTGGAGAAGATGTCTTTCAGCTGCTGCGGTGTTGACGCCATCGAGGCACGCGTGCTTGGTGCGAGGCGGCACAGCATGATCCTCTTCGGTATTGAGACGCATGTCTGCGTGCTGCAGACAGCGCTGGATCTTCTCGAGCAGGGCCAGACCGTCATCGTCGTGGAAGACTGCGTCTCATCGCGCAATCCCAACGACAAGCGCATTGCCATCGAGCGCATGCGTTCTGCCGGTGCGATCATCACCACCATGGAGTCGATCCTGTTCGAACTGCTCCGTGTTGCGGGCACGGATACGTTTCGCGCCATCTCGTCGATCGTCAAATAATTTACCAATAGGGGGCCGCCATGGCGTCACGCTCCGACCGATCCCGCACGAAGACACCACCGGTGGGTGAGGGCATATCATCCGTCCTGCAAGAGAGTCGCAGCTTCACCCCTGCAACGTCGTTCAGCGCCCAGGCCCACGTATCGTCGGCCAAAGCACTTGCGGCTCTGCGACGTCAGGCCGATGCCGATCCGGTGGCATTCTGGCAGGAGCGGGCGCGTGAGCTCGTATGGTTCCGTGACTGGAAGCGCGCCCTGGTGTGGAAGCATCCGCATGCGCAGTGGTTCGTTGGTGGCACCACGAATGCCTCGATGAACTGTCTCGACAGGCACCTTGGCGGGTGGCGGCGCACGAAGGCAGCGCTGATCTGGGAAGGAGAGCCGGGTGAGGTGCGCACGCTGACGTATCAGCAGCTGCATACGCAGGTCTGCAAGGCGGCAAATGCGCTCCTGCACCTCGGTGTGAAGGCCGGTGACGTGGTGGCGATCTACATGGGTATGGTGCCGGAGGCGGTGATCGCCATGCTTGCCTGCGCCCGCATCGGGGCAACGCATAACGTGATCTTCGGTGG
>DNLG01000108.1:4747-6693 GCA_003488525.1 Bacteroidota bacterium
ACCATCCGGCATCAGCTCGTGCTGCGGCGCACGCAGCAGGCGGTGAAGATGAAGCGTGGACGAGATCACTGGTGGCATGAACTGGTCGATGGTGCTTCGAGCATCAACGAGCCGGCGCAGCTTCCGTCGGAGCATCCGCTGTTTATTCTCTACACCAGCGGGTCGACCGGCAAGCCCAAGGGCATTCTGCATACTACCGGTGGTTATCTGACGCAGGTTGCCTACACCAGTAGGATGGTCTTCGATCTGCGCGATGATGATGTGTACTTCTGCACCGCCGATGTGGGCTGGATCACCGGACACTCCTACATCGTGTATGGTCCGTTGCTCAACGGTGCAACCGTGATGATCTATGAAGGCACACCGAATCATCCACAGCCTGATCGTTTCTGGGACATCATTGAACGTCATGCCGTCTCGATCTTCTACACCGCACCGACGGCCATTCGTAGCTTCATGAAATGGGGCGAGGCGTGGCCGGCAAAGCACGATCTCTCGTCGCTGCGGCTTCTCGGCACTGTTGGTGAGCCGATCAACCCCGAGGCGTGGATGTGGTATCACGACGTCATCGGCCAGGGTCGCTGTCCGATTGTCGACACCTGGTGGCAGACCGAGACCGGTGCCATCATGATCTCGCCACTTCCCGGAGCAAGCACCACACGTCCCGGAACGGCAACCGTACCATTGCCCGGAGTGCAGGCGGACGTGGTGCGCAAGGACGGTACGACGTGCGCAGCCAACGAGGGTGGACTGCTGGTTGTCAAGCACCCCTGGCCGTCGATGCTGCGCACCATCTACGGCAATGATGAACGCTACCGTGCCGCCTACTGGAGTGAGTTTCCCAAGCGACGGGGCTCTCCGGGGTGGTACTTCACCGGGGATGGGGCTCGCCGGGACGAGCATGGAAACATCTGGATCATCGGACGTGTTGATGACGTCGTAAATGTGAGCGGACATCGACTGGGCACGGCCGAGATCGAGAGCGCGCTGGTGTCTCATCTGCGCGTGGCCGAGGCTGCCGTGGTGGCCAGGCCCGACGAGGTGAAGGGCAATGCGCTGGTGGCCTTCGTGACGCTCAAGGCGTCGGCCACGCCCACGCCGGCACTGGCCGAAGAGCTGCGCGCGCATGTGGCCCGTGAGATCGGCCCCATTGCCAAACCCGATGAGATCCGTTTTACCGAGATGCTACCGAAGACGCGTAGCGGGAAGATCATGCGGCGTCTTCTGCGGGAGATCGTTACCAGTGGTGTTGCCACGGGCGACGTGACCACGCTGGAGGATGCCGGAGTGCTCGAACGCCTCAGGGCCGGCGAGGAAGAATAGCGAAGGCCGGCATACGGCAGTGCTGGCTATTTTTGTCGGCCTGCGTTTTTACCCATTGCATCACTGCGCCACATGAGCATCCGTAAAGCCGTCATCATGGCCGGAGGATTCGGAACACGTCTGCGTCCGCTGACGATGTCCATTCCCAAGCCGATGGTCCCGGTGGCTAACCGCCCCATGATGGATCATATCGTGACGCTACTGCGTGGTCACGGCATCAAGGATGTGGTCTCGCTGCTGTACTTTCAGCCCGAGAACATCACCGAGCACTTCGGCGATGGGTCGGCCCAGGGCATCTCCATGCGATACATGCTGGCCGAGGCCGACTTCGGCACCGCCGGCAGTGTGAAGAATGCACAGGACATGCTCGACGAGCGGTTTATCATCCTCTCGGGCGACGTGCTGACAGACATCGACATATCGGCGGCCGTTGCTTTTCATGAGCAACGTAAGGCCATGGCTACCATCGTGCTGACGCGTGTTGCCGAGCCCCTTGCCTATGGTATCGTGATGACCGATGACGAGGGACGCATTACGAGGTTCCTTGAAAAGCCGTCATGGGGCGAGGTGTTCAGCGATACGATCAACACGGGGATGTACATCCTCGAACCCGAAGTGCTGGA
>DNLG01000108.1:6917-10020 GCA_003488525.1 Bacteroidota bacterium
GGCATGCCTCTCTATGGCTACATCGCTGATGGGTATTGGAAGGATATCGGCAACCTTCACGAGTATCAGCTGGCCCATGAAGACGTGCTGGCCGGACGCGTGAAGGTAACGTTTGACGCGACCGACCAGGGACGTTTTCATGGAGGTACGGGGCTGAGCATTGCGCCGAGCGCAACGTTTGAGGGCACCGTCGTGCTGGGCGACAATGTGGTTGTGGGTGATCATGCCAAGCTCCGCAACTGTGTGATCGGCTCCGGATGCAGTATTGGCGCGGGTGCTGAGATGAGCCACGCCGTGCTGTGGAGCGACGTGCAGATCGGCGATTATGCCGAGGTCTCACGGGCTGTCGTGTGCGATTCGGTCACCATCGGCTCGCGCGCAACAGTGGGCGAGAACGCCATCATTGCCGAGGGGTGTGTGCTGGGAGATCATGCGCGTCTTCTGTCGAACGTCAAGCTCTGGCCGCGGAAGGTTGTCGAGTCCCATGCCATTGTCACGCGTAGTCTCGTGCAGGAAGAGCGCTGGTCGCGTGTGCTCTTTACCGATGCGCGCATTGGTGGTGTGTCTAACATCGACGTCAACCCTGAGTTCGCTGCCAAGCTTGGTGCGTGCATGGGCATGGCCTTTGGCGTCGGGACGACGGTGATCTCCTCTCGCGACGACGATCCGGTGTCGCGCATCATCAAGCGCAGCATCACCTCGGGCCTGATGAGTGTCGGCGTGAACATTGCCGACCTGCAGACCACGTCCATTCCACAGACGCGGCAGGAGCTTCATACCGGACGCTATGTGGCCGGATTCCATGTGCGGCGCTCGCCGAGCGCACCGGACCGGACGGATATCATCATTTTTGGTCGCGACGGGCGAGACATTCAACTGTCACAGACCAAGTCCATAGAGCGATACTTCTTCGGTGAGGACGTGCGCCGCGTCAGCCATGAACACGTTGGCCGGCTGGGCTTCCCGGAACGCTCCACGGCGATGTACGTTAGTCGTTTCCTGCAGACCATCGATGTTGAATCCATCCGTGAGCAGCACTTCCGGCTTCTCGTGGATTATTCCTTCGGTCTGGCATCAACGGCGTTTCCGCAGATCCTCGGCGAGCTCGAGTGCCGCACGCTGTCAATGAATGATTACGTCGATTCGGCACACTTTGCCGATCCGCTGGCAGATGTCCTTGACGAGTCGGCAACGATCATGAGGTCGCTCGGCTATCAGATCGGATTCAAGATCAACCCTGGCGCGGAGAAGATCGCACTTGTGGATGAGCGGGGTATCTGGTTTACCTCGTTGCGACTTCTAACGATCGTTACGAAGCTCTTTTTGGAGTCTCATCGTGGCCGCGAGCCATATCGGATCGCCGTACCGGTGCAGGCCACACAGGAGATCGAGGCCATTGCAGCCCCCTACAACGTCGAGGTGGTGCGCATCCGCAACTCACACTCGGCCATGATGGAGGCCACCAAGGATGCGTCCGTTGCATTTGTGGGTGGCACGCGAGGGGGCTTCATCTTCCCGGAGTTTCTCAATGCCAGCGACGGTATGTACTCGGCCGTCAAGATATTGGAGATGCTCAGCAAGACCGGCTATCAGCTTTCGAAGCTGGATGCCGAGCTGCCCAAGCGGCATCAGGTAACGTGCAGCGTTGGCTGCACGTATGAACAACGGGGCACCGTGATGCGGCTTGCCATGGAATACTCAGAAGGCAAACAGCGCATGCTGATCGATGGTGTGCGCATTCTCGAAGATCACGTCACGGTTTTGCTTCTTCCGCACAAGGAAGAGGAGCTGTTTGTTGTCATGGCCGAGGCCGACGACATTCAGACGGCTCGGAAGACCTGTGACATTTACGCTGAACTTGTTTCGCACTGGCGCTTTGGACGCAATGATGGACACGAAGATCTCGTCAATTCTTGACCCTTCCTGCATACGACTGAATCTTGAAGTGAAGGATAAGGCCGACTGTCTGCGCAAGATGGTCGACCTTGTTGCTGCCACCGGAAAGGTCAAGGACGTCGAACGGTTTCATGCCGTCATCGTCGACCGTGAGCGCCTGATGTCGACCGGCATCGGCAACGGCGTGGCTCTGCCGCACGGGAAGACCGACGTCGTGGATGAGTCGATCGCCGCTGTGGCAACGCTTGCCTCACCGATCGACTACGACTCGCTCGACGATAAGCCGGTGTCGATCGTCATACTTCTGGTCGGTCCGGAGGGCAGTGTCGGGCTGCATCTGCGTCTTCTTAGCAGGATCTCCCGCATGGTCGGCTCGGAGCAGTTCCGTTCGTCGCTGTTGACGGCGAAGTCTGCCGCTGACGTTATGGCGCTTCTAAGCGGCAACGAAGAGGAGCAGGGGTGAGTATCAGCGTCATTCGCGGCATGCGCGACATCTTCGGTCCGGAGATCGGTCACTGGCATCGCGCCGAGTCGATCTTCCGATCGGTGTCCGATGACTTTGCCTATCAGGAGTTCCGCACTCCGATGCTTGAGAGTACAGAGCTCTTCAAGCGTGGCGTGGGCGAAGAGACCGACATTGTCGGCAAGGAAATGTACACCTTCGAAGATCGCGGGGGAGACTCGGTAACATTGCGTCCGGAGCTCACAGCGCCGATCGTCCGCGCATGTATCGAGCACAGCCTCGTGCGCCACAACCCGTCACTTCGCCTGTGGTACTACGGCCCTCAGTTTCGTTATGAACGTCCACAGAAGGGTCGTTACCGTCAGTTTCATCAGTTCGGTGCCGAGTGTATCGGCTCTGCGAATCCCGAGGCCGATGTCGAGATCATTCTGCTGGCGTACGAGACGCTTCGCAGGTATGGCGTCGCGGATTTCCGTCTTGAGCTGAACTCGCTGGGTAGTGCTGATGTTCGACGGCGCTACCGCGAGGCCCTCGTCGAGTACCTTACCGTGCATCAGGCCGAGCTCTGCGAAGACAGTCGTCGTCGCATGCAGACCAATCCGCTGCGCGTGCTGGACTCAAAGGATGAGTCCGACAGGATCGTTGTGGAGGGGGCTCCCCAGCTGCACGACTTTTTCGATCAGCCAAGTAGTGAGCACTTTACCTCCGTCCGCACGCTGCTCGACGCGTCAGGCGTGCCCTACG
>DNLG01000108.1:10318-13453 GCA_003488525.1 Bacteroidota bacterium
GGCTTCTCGATCGGCGTTGAGCGCATGATCCTGCTCTGGCAGGCAGAGCACGCTGATCAGCAGCCCGAGCAGTCGGCTCGTGTCTACCTGGTAGCAGTTGGCGATGATGCACGCCTGCCGATACAGCTCATCGCGTTGCGTCTGCGTCGTGCGGGCATCCACGTGGTGACCGACGTGCTGCGCAGATCGGTGAAGGCGCAGATGAAAGATGCGAATCGTGAAGGGGCTTCCTTCACGGTCATGATCGGTGACGAGGAACTGGCTGCCTCGACGGCCGTCGTCAAGAACATGCTCACAGGCGAGCAGGTCACGGTGCCGCAGGCCGAGATCGAAACGGTGGTGTCGTAGCATGAATGACGAGCGCGTCGAACCCAAGGTCGAACACGAGTACATCGTCACCTTCTCCGCCGGTGCATCCGAAGCAGGACAGCAGCAGCTGATGGTGCACGTGATGACCACACGCGAGTTCACGTCGTATGCCTACACCCTGGGGCTGACGGCCAGATTCGATCTCGGGCGCACTAAGCTCTCCATTGAGGTTGGTGGGCTGTCGATCCCGACCATGATGATGCCGGCAGCCAAGGGGGCCTTTGGTGAGCGTGCCCTGCTCATGCCCCCTGACGGATCCTACGATGTAGAACTCACGCGCCGGTCCTCCCAGCAGCGGGTTGTGCTTGATGTGCAGGGCGGACGTCCGGTGAATGTGTCCGAATCTGCCGAAGGGGGCTTTGCCCTCTTCCGCATTGCACCATCGTCGCAGGAATGATGCAACGGGGTCGTGCCGATAGGATCCGGATCTTTAGGGCTAGTGTTACAAAGTGGCAGCTGAAGGTTCTGCTGACGATTCTCGGAATGAGCATCATCGGCGTGGTTCTGTATGTGACGAAGACCATCGTCGATGAGCTGGCCGCCAACGAACGGCGCACCGTCGAGCTCTATGCGCGCCTACTTGCCCGGTACTACGAGCGTGCAAGTGATGACGAGCTCCTGTACTACATCGACCAGACCAACGCCTCGATCCATTTTCCGGTGATTCTCACCGGAAGGGACGGTGTGCCGCTGTATCCGTTTCAGCAGTTCATGATCAACGTTGAACTCGATACGACGCTGAGCATCGAGAAGCAGAAGGCATGGCTGCTGACCTATATCGATGACATGCGACGGGACTATCCGCCCTTTGAGATCAAGGGTCCAGATGGCAGGGTCATCCAGCTGATCTTCTATGCCAACTCGGCCGTTGTGCGTGAACTGCGCTACGTACCCTTTGTGGAGATCACGCTCGTGGCGGCCTTTATCCTCGTCGGGTACGTGTCATTCTCGACCATTCGGCGCAACGAGGAGTCGCACATCTGGGTTGGCATGGCCAAGGAGGCGGCCCACCAGCTGGGTACGCCCCTTTCGAGTCTACTGGCATGGTTAGAGCTACTGCGCATCAACAAGAACTCGCCCGACGAGGTCGAATCGACCGCTGAGCAGATGCAGCAGGATGTTGAGCGCCTGAACGTGATCGCCAACCGCTTTGCCAAGATCGGCGCCATGCCCAGTAAGCACAAGGTGCGCGTGGCCGATGTTCTCGAGCGCGCCTGCCGGTATTTCGAGACACGGCTGCCCATCCTCGGCAAGCGCATTCTGCTGGTTCGTGACTTCGATGATACGCTCGAAGCGAATCTGAATCAGGAGCTCTTCGAGTGGGTGATCGAGAATCTCATTCGCAACGCCGTGGACGCTCTTGACCGGCAAGATGGGGTGATCGAGGTGCGCCTGACTGCACGTCCGCGCGGTGGCATCATCGTGACCGTGAAGGATAACGGCAAGGGCATGACGAGGAAGGTCGCATCGCGGATCTTTCAGACGGGCTTTACCACCAAGACGCGGGGCTGGGGTCTTGGGCTTCCGCTGTCGAAGCGTATCATTGAGGATTATCACGGCGGACGTCTGACCATCGTGCAGACGCAGCCGGGCGTGGGAACCACCTTTGCTGTCGAGGTGCCTGCCTCATGACTCAGCGTCCGGAACCATCCAATATCGACTGGTTCATTCTACTTCCCATTGCCGCGCTGTTGCTGTTCAGTGTTGCCTTTGTGTACAGTGCCAGCGCATCGTTTGCCGACGTAAAGCTTGGATCCAGCGAGGGCCTGGTCTGGAACCATGCCCTGCGAGTGATCATCGGCATGGTGCTGATGCTCTTCTTTGCGAAGGTCGATTATCATGTCTTCGAGCGTAGCTCCACGACGCTGATGTGGATCGCCTACGGCTTCCTGGTGATGGTGCTGATCATGGGTACCGAGATCAAGGGGGCGAGCCGGTGGGTGCGTCTTGGTCCGGTGAACTTCCAACCCTCTGAACTTGCCAAGTTTGCCGTGGTGCTCCATACGGCCGCGCTACTGAGTACCAATTCTGCAGTGGTGCGCACGTGGAAAGGGGGCATCTTCGATATTCTCAAGTGGACATTGCCGGTCTCGATCCTGATCGCCCTGCAGCCCAACCTGTCAACGGCCACGGTGATCTTCCTGATCGTTATGGTGATGATGTTTCTGGCTGATGTTCGCCCCTTTCATCTCTCCGTGATCGTGGCTGCCGGCATCACGGCGGCGGGCCTCTACGCCGTTACGGCCGAGTACCGGCTGCGTCGACTTCTGGCCTTCTTCGGCGGTCAGGGCGATGAGGCCATCAGCTACCAGCTTGATCAGGCGCTGATTGCCTTCGGTAACGGAGGCATCACCGGCGTCGGCCCGGGTCAGAGCCGTCAGCGCGATTTCTTCCTGCCGGAATCGTATGGCGACTTCATCTTCAGCATCGTCGGCGAGGAGTACGGTTTCATCGGCATTGTCTTTCTGATGTCGGCCTTCATCCTCATCATGCTCCGCGGCTACACCGTTGCACGCAAAGCCCCCGACTCCTTTGGCCGCATTCTGGCAGGGGGCATTACGACGACGCTCTCTGTCTACGCCTTCGTCAACGCCGGCGTCACCTGCGGCGTCCTGCCAACCACCGGACTTCCCATGCCCTTTATCTCCTATGGCGGTTCCAGCGTCTTCTTCAGCGCCATCGCCGTCGGCGTACTTCTGAACATCTCCTCCCAGGCAGGAGTGTTTAAACGAAAACGGGTGACGCCGATGACGGATGACCGATGAC
>DNLG01000108.1:13729-16325 GCA_003488525.1 Bacteroidota bacterium
CAGTACCCAGTACCCAGTACCCCGACTTCTACTATCTTGCGGCATGCAGGACTCCATCAAAAAACTCTACTACTCCATCACCGAGGCGGCGAAGATCGTTTCGGAGGAGCAGCATGTACTGCGGTACTGGGAGCGGGAGTTTTCGCAGTTACGTCCGCAGAAGAACAGGGCGGGCAACCGGGTATACTCGCAGCGCGATATGGCCGTGCTGATGCTGATCCGAAATCTGCTGCGTGAGCAGCGCTATACGGTGGCCGGCGCCAAGGAGTATCTGAAGCAGAACGGGGTGCCGGACGACCTCGACTTCGTGCTGCCGAGTGCCGGAGGTGCGGCCATTGAAGCCGAACCGGCAGGGGAGATCGAGGCCGCAGTGGTCGACGTGCCGGCCGCCGAGACATCGCAGGCCGACGTGCGAGTTCTCCGGGCACGGGAGGACGCACAGCGCCTCATTGATGAAATACGGGCATTTTCGGCCGAAATTCGGTCAAAAGTGGGCAAAAACACGCCCGAGTAGCCCCCTTTTCGTATATTCGCCGCCCACGCGGTCCCGTGGTAGAGTGGCTATACAGAGCTCTGCAAAAGCTTGTACATCGGTTCGAATCCGGTCGGGACCTCTGAGTTGTTTTTCTTGACTATCCCTGTCTTTCATGGCAACAACAGCTGACCTCCGGGTGGGTGCCGTGATTCGCCACAACGGCGAACTCTGCGTCGTCCTCGAATCCATCCACCGCACACCGGGTAACCTTCGGGCGTTCTACCAGGTCAAGATGCGCGTCATCAAGACAGGCAAGCTGCGTGAAGAGCGGTTCCGCTCCGGTGAGACCATCGAGTTTGTGCGCGTCGAAACCCGCAACTTCCAGTATCTGTTCCGTGACGCTGACATGTTCACGTTCATGGACACGGATTCCTATGATCAGATCCCGGTCAACGCCGAGATCGTTGGCGATTCGGCCAAGTTCATGAAGGAAGGCATGGAGGTTCAGATCGCGCGTGACGAGGCAGAGAACGTTGTTCAGGTGACCATGCCGCAGCACGTTGCTCTTCGCGTAACGCACACCGAACCGGGCGTGCGGGGTGACACGGCCACCAACGTCCTGAAGCCGGCAACGGTTGAAACAGGTGCTACGGTCATGGTTCCGCTGTTCGTCAATGAGGACGATCTGATCCGCGTGGACACCTCCACGGGTGACTACATGGATCGCGTCAAGGAATAAGGTAAGGGGCTTCCAAAACGTGTTGGAGGGAACATGGATCTGAACTATCTCCGTCGACTTCTGCGCATCTTCGATGAAAGTGGTGCATCCGAACTGTCGATTGAAGAAGAAGGCATGACCGTGCACATGTCGAAGCCGTCGGCCCAGGCGCCGATGATGATGCCAACGTATGCCATGCCGCAGGCCGCTCCGGCCCCGGCGGCAGTTGCCGCACCGGCTGCCAGTGCAGCCCCGGCCGCCGCTGCCGAGCCTGCCGCTGCTGTCGAAACAGCACATAAGGTTGTCTCTCCGATCGTCGGGACGTTCTACCGAGCCCCCTCGCCGGACGCGGATGCCTTTGTGCAGGTTGGCCAGCACGTCAAGGTGGGAGACACGCTCTGCATCGTTGAGGCGATGAAGCTCATGAACGAGATCGAGTCCGACGCCACGGGCACCATCATCAAGATCCTCGTCGAGAACGGTCAGCCGGTTGAATACAACCAGCCGATCTTTCTTGTTAAGCCAGACTAACCAACCGCCCGGCTTCGCATGATCAAGAAACTGTTGATCGCCAACCGCGGTGAGATCGCTCTGCGGATCATTCGCGCCGCCAAGGAACTTGGCATACGCACCGTGGCCGTGTATTCGGAGGCCGATCGTGCATCTCTGCACGTACGGTTTGCCGATGAGGCCGTGTGTATCGGCCCGGCTCAGGGCAAGCTTTCCTATCTGAACATTCCATCGATCATCGCCGCCGCCGATGTGACCGGCGCCGATGCGATCCACCCGGGATATGGCTTCCTGGCAGAGAACGCAACGTTTGCCGAGATCTGTCACGACTGTGGCATCACGTTCGTTGGACCGACGCCGGATGCGATCGTTCGCATGGGGAATAAGTCCATCGCCAAGGATACGATGCGTGCCGCCGGCGTTCCTGTTGTGCCGGGCTCGGACGGGATCGTGCCAACGATCGAAGATGCCCGACGTGTTGCCGAAGAAGTCGGCTATCCGGTGATGATCAAGGCCGTTGCCGGTGGCGGTGGCAAGGGGATGCGCTACGTTGAAACGGCTGCTGAACTTGATCGCGCCTATGCAACGGCACGGGGCGAGGCAGAAGCTTCGTTCGGTAATGGCGACATCTACATTGAAAAATTCATCGAAGAGCCCCGTCACGTCGAGATCCAGGTGTTTGCCGACAAGCACGGCAACGTTGTGCATCTGAACGAACGCGAGTGCAGTATCCAGCGTCGACATCAGAAGCTCATCGAAGAAGCCCCCTCTCCGATCATGACGCCGGAACTGCGCAAGGCCATGGGTGATGCCAGCGTGAAGGGGGCTGCGAGTGTTGACTACGTCGGCGCCGGTACCATCGAGTACCTGGTCGATAAGCACCGCAATTTCTA
>DNLG01000103.1:0-6293 GCA_003488525.1 Bacteroidota bacterium
GTCTGGGTGAGCCCCTTGTTCATCATCTCGTTGCTTTCGAGGATCCAGCTGGCTTCGCCTTTGAGAATTCCGCGTTGCTTGGCGCGCTCGCCGATCTCCATGTACATGGCGGCATCGATACCGGAGCCGCGGAACTCCGGCAGGACGCCAAGAACAATGATGCGAACAAGGTCGATCGATTTCTTCTTTGTGAGCAGGTGCCAGACACCACCGAGGATGCCGCCGCTCTTGTTGTGCTTCAGACACTGGTTAACGTCGGGCAGGGCAAGGCAGAAGCCGGCCGTGCGACCGTGGCTCTCGGCGATGAAGACGAGCTTTTCGTCGGCGATCTGCTTGAGGTCCGCAGCAAGGAAGTCGAACTCGGCATCGGTGAACTTCACAAAGCCCCAGTTCTTCTCCCACGCCTGGTTATAGATCTGCTTCAGGGTCTCGACGTCCTGCTTGAACTTCTTGCTGTCTGAGAAGTTGAACGAACGGAAGGTAAGGTCGTTGCGCTTGACGATCACGTCAAAGAGACGCTTCATTTTGTCCGACGCGTAGTCCTTGTTGTGCAGCAGATAGGCAAAAAGATCCTGTGCCTTGCCATATCCAGCACCCTCAATGAGCTTCGCATAGTAGGGCGGATTGTAGGTCATCAGGATGACGGGTGTGCCGTCGAAGCCGTCAATAAGCAGGCCGCATTCATCGTTCATCGATGGGTTGACGGGTCCGCGGATCTCGTCCATACCCTTCGACCGAACCCACTCTTCTGCTGCGCGCAGCAAGGCGGTGGCAACTTCCTGATCATCGATGCTCTCGAAGAATCCGAAGAAGCCCGCCTTGTCGTTGTGGGTGGCATTGTGATTGCGGTTGATGATACCCGCGATGCGCCCTACCACTTCACCGTTGCGCTCGGCAAGAAACAGCTGGATCGAGCCGTGCTGATAGAACGGGTTCTTCTTGGTGTTGAGCAGCTTTTGCCGATCCATGATCAGCGGCGGAGCCCAATGCGGGTCGTTCTTGTAGAAGTTCCATTGCGATTTGATGAATCGGAGCGTTTCCGATTCCGGGATGGCACGTACAGAGATGCTCATTGTCGCTTTCGGAAAAAGTGGAACTCTTCAGCGGGCAAAGATACCACGGTAAGAGTGTCGTATTTTTTCCGCGGTCGAAATTCATCGACGCCTTTCTGCGTGAGGACATCAATGACACTTTTTCGTCTGTTTCTGACACTTATCGTCAGTTGCGTCGGTCTTTCCGCCGCTGGTGATGAACTCTCGAAGCGCTTTTCCCGCGATGCTGAGCGCATGCTGGCATGGACCAAGGACGACAAGGGATGCTATTCGCTTCTGGCTGACTTCTGCGATCACTATCCAAAGCGCCTCAGCGGCTCGGAGAACCTCGAGAGGGGGCTCGACTGGCTCATCGGCAAGATGTCAGCCGAGGGCTGGAAGGTGAAAACCCAGCCCGTTATGGTGCCAAACTGGCGTCGGGGCAACGAATTGCTAACGATGTCCAAGCCCATTGGCCGCTCGTTGCCATTCTGCGGTCTTGGCGGAAGCATCGGTACCGATGGTAAGCCCCTTACCGGCAGCGTCCTGGTCGTGAAGAGCTTCGACGATCTCAAGGCACGTCAGGCTGAGGCAAAGGGGCGAATCGTGGTGTTCAATGTACCGTTTACAACCTATGGCGAGACCGTGCAGTACCGCGTTCGCGGTGCCTCAGAGGCATCGAAATACGGAGCTATTGCCTCACTCGTCAGGAGCGTCGGACCCTATGGAATTCAGACGCCGCATACCGGCGGCATGGGCTATCAGAATGACGTGCCGAAGATCCCGCACGGAGCCATCAGCATGGAAGATGCCATGATGATGCAGCGCTGTCAGGACCGCGGCGAGACGGTCGAGCTTACCCTTTCGATGGAAGCCAAGTGGCTGCCTGACGCCATGTCACGCAATGTGATCATTGAGATCCCGGGGTCGGAGCTGCCGAACGAAGTCGTGGTGATGGGTGGACATATCGACTCATGGGACCTTGGAACGGGTGCCATGGATGATGCCGGAGGCTGCTTTGTCGCCTGGCGGGCGCTGACGATGATGAAGACGCTTGGTCTGCGTCCGAAGCGTACCATCCGTGTGTGCTTCTGGACCAATGAAGAGAACGGACTGCGCGGAGGTGAAGAGTATGCCAAGCAGACAGTAGCCGAAAAACACGTCATGGCCATCGAGAGTGATGCCGGTGTGTTTGCTCCGACGGGCTTTACCTGTAGCGATTCCAACGGCGCAGTTCGGGCTACGGCCGAAGATATTGCCAATGGCCTGCTTTCGAAGGTTCACGCAACGACGATCACCACCGGCAGCGGTGGAGCAGACACCAGCCCCCTTCACCGAATGGGTGTGCCAACAATGGAGCTAACGGTTCAGGGTGAGCGATACTTCTGGTACCATCACACCGAGGGTGACACCGTCGATAAGCTCAAGGAGCATGAAGTCAATGACTGCGTCTACGCTATGGCCGTTGTGGCCTGGACGTTTGCCAACCTCTGACGTTAAACCCGCGAAACCGGGGATCGAGGCGGTTACTTGCCCGTAAAGGTCACCGTCAGGGCAAGGGGCTTGCCATCACGCAGCACCTTCACGGTGGTCACATCGCCCGGCTTGAACGTTCCAAGAGCTGCCATCAGGTCATAGATGTTCTTGATCGTTGTCGGTCCCATCGCAGTAATGATGTCGTCGCTCTGCAGGCCGCCCTTCTCGGCAGGCGAGCCGGGCTTTACACCGGTGATGTGCAAACCCTGCGGATCATCACTGTAGTCAGGCACCACGCCGAAGGTAACCTTCAGAGCCATGCTGGAGGACTGTGTGGATACAGGCTTATCAGCCCCCTTTGCAAACTCGGGACGTTCGGGCGCATCGCCGATGATGCGAACGGAGCGCTCGACCATCGTTAGAACCGTCACCTGACCATCGGCATTGACCTTGTCCCAGGTGTCGGACGGACGATGATAGTCGCCGTGCAATCCCGTAAAGAAGAACAGCACGGGTATGCCCTTGCCGGTGAACGATGAGTGATCGCTCGGCCCGAAACCGTCAGCCGTTGTCGTGACGGTGAGTGCGAGGCCCTTCTTTGCCGAATCAATAACGGCCGGCCACCTGGCTGAGGTGCCAAGACCCTGGATGTTCAGCTTGCCATCCTTGAGTCGGCCGATCATATCAAGGTTAATCATCGCCACGATCCGGTCGAGCGGAACCGTCGGCGATGTTACCCAGTGCTTCGATCCGAGGAGCCCCTTTTCCTCGCCGCTGAATGCCATGAAGAGGACGCTTCTCTTGAGGGGGCTTGCCGATACTGCGCGTGCCAGCTCGATGATGCCAGCCGTTCCTGAAGCATTATCGTCTGCGCCGTAGTGTATTGCCGGTTCGTTCGAGGATGACAGCGAGTTCTCGTCACCCATGCCGATGTGATCATAGTGGGCACCTACTACCACGAATTCATTCTTGAGTGCAGGGTCGGTACCTTCGACAATACCGATGATGTTCGAGGTTGTGCTCTCTTCGAAGGCCAGCGCAACGGATACGGAAGACGTCACATTGGCCAGGACAAATGACCTGGGCTTCTTGGTCTTTTCGATCTCGGTCTCGGCAACGAACAACGACGTACCCTTGGCTGGAAAGACCTTGGCAGCCGTCGAGCGCCGCGCCTGAATGGCAAGCACGCCGGAGTTCTTACCGAGCCGATCGAGGCCGAAGCGTGAGAGCACATCGGCAGAGTCACCGTTCTTGTTCACGAAGATCACCGCCAGAGCCCCTTTGTCGCGGGCCACGGTGGTCTTGCTCCGGATCGACGAGAGCTGGCGGAGCGACTCGTCTTTTTCTGCCCAGCCCGGCAGTCCGCGCAGCACAATGACCACCTTGCCTTTGACGTCGACCCCTGCGTAATCATCGTATGATGACGTCGACAGACCATAGCCGGCAAAGACCACCTCGCCCTTGGCGGTCCCAGTCTCGCTAAACCCGTAGGGCTGATAATCAGCGCCAAGCTTCCATCCGATGGTGATGGGGCGTGACTGGTCGACCGGTACGCCGGGACGTTCAATGATCACGGAGAAGGAGACCGCGTTGGGCTCCGAAAGCTTCACACCCGTCGTCAGCGTGAATGGGTCTCCATAGCTGGCGCGGCCGGCTGGGCGAACACCGATCGACTGGAACTGACCCATGATATAGGCAGCAGCCTTTTCAATACCGCTGCTACCGGGTCCGCGACCCTGACAGCTGTCCGAGGCCAGCACCCGGACGTGGTCAAGTATCCGCTGCGCTTCGGCTGAGGTAGCCGTCTGCGAACGGACATTCCCACTTACAATGCCCAACAGAAGGGCGCTCAGGATGATGGTCGTCGAGGTTTGAAGCCGCTTGCGCATGATGGTCTGCCTATGTTTGTAGCACTGCAAAACTACGTCCGCGTATGGACGCCCCCTAACGCATCAGCGCGAATCACGGATGTCCTCAAAGATCGCACGGCTGGCATCAGACACGGTTGTCTACGGAGTTTCGACCGTTCTGTCGAGATTCCTGACGTTTCTTCTCACGCCTCTGCTGACGAATTACCTGACGTCGACCGAGATCGGCGAGATCGCTGCCCTGTATGCGATGATCGCCTTCGTCGGCATCGTGTATTCGCTTGGCATGGAGCCGGCATTTACCCGATTCTGGGAGCCGGCGAACGAGGACGGAAATACGCAGACCTTCCGTATGGCCTTTCGCGTCGTTGCCCTTATCAGCTGCGGCATCACGGGTCTGACGATCCTTAATGCTGATTGGGTAGCCGGCTCCCCCTTCCTGAGTCTCGGTCATCAGGGGGCGCACCTGGTTGCGATCGCTGCGTTGATCCCGCTTCTGGATGGACTTGTTCTCATCCCGTTCTCGCGTCTTCGTATGCAGCAGCGTCCGCGCGTCTTCGCTGCGTTGCGCTTGCTCTCGGTCGTTGTCACGTTTGTCTTCACAGTGGTCTTCGTGGTCCTGCTCGGCTGGCGCATTGAGGGGGCTCTCTGGGCCGGTGTGATCGGCAACCTGGTGACCTTCCTGCTGTTCGTTCCCGGGATCATCCGTCGCTGGCCCAAGGGTCCGGCACCTAAAGGTCTCTTCGGCGAGATGCTCTCGTTCGGACTGCCCACGGTTCCATCAAACTTTTCCTCGATCATGGTGCAGGTGGCCGACAGGCCCATCATGCTGATGCTGACCAGCAGCAGCGTCGTTGGACTGTACCAGACAAACTTCCGACTCGCCATCCCGATGATGATGTTCGTGACGGTCTTCGAGTATGCGTGGAAGCCCTTCTACCTGACGCATCGGACCGATGAGGATGCCAAGCAGACGTTCTCTCGGGTATTCACGGTCTTTACGGCCGTCTGTGGCTTCATCTTCCTCTGTACGGCGTTTTTTATCGGGTATGTGGTGCAAATGCCCTTCGTTGGTGGACGGTTTGTGAACCCTGATTACTGGGTTGGTCTGAACATCGTTCCGGTGGTCATGTTTGCCTACTACTTCAACGGCGTCTTTATCAACATGGCTGCAGGATTGAACATCGAGAAGCGAACGGGGTTCTTCCCGGTTGCCACCGGTGCGGCGGCCGTGGTGAGTGTTCTGGCTACGTGGCTTCTGGTGCCACCGTTTGGGATCATCGGTGCTGCCTGGGCCAAGGTGATCGCCTATGTGGTGAGTGCCGTGATCCTCTACGCTGTGTCCCAACGCATCTATCCAATGAGGTATGACTGGTCCCGCGTGCTGAGCATGATCGTTATGGCAGCTGTGCTGTTCTCGACTGTCATGCTCCTCGACCTATCGGGTCCACTCGCTCTGATCAGCCGCGCGATCGCTACCATACTGTATGTGGTCGTGACTCTCTCGTTGCTTAAGGGCGGCCTTGCCGCCGTGAAAGGAATGTTTCGCCGATGAAGATCCTCCTGCTCGCACTTCTACAAGCCGCCCTGATACTCTCCTGCGCCACCCAGCGTCAGCCCGATGGTCCGTCCGTTGCCGGCCGTCTGGAGTTCGACCAGTTGAAGCATCGTGATCCGGCACTGGGAGTCATTCCATCGGATATGCGCCATAAGGAGCTGGACTTTGCTCGGCGCCTCGAGCGTGATGTGCTTGGTGGAAAGTCATCAGAGCAGACGCAGTCATATGCTTCGTGGACGTCGGGTGGACCCTGGAATATTGGCGGACGCACGCGAGCTATTGCCTTCGATGTCCGCGATCCGAAGGTTATCGTTGTTGGTGCGGTATCCGGTGGTATCTGGCGCAGCACCGATGCCGGTG
>DNLG01000103.1:6508-7914 GCA_003488525.1 Bacteroidota bacterium
ACTGGCGAAATCTATGGGAATTCCGCGCAGATATCCGGCAACGGTATCCTGAAGTCAACCGATAATGGGGTCACCTGGAGCCCCCTTCCATCGACCCTCAGTGCAAGCATCCCGGC
The DNA here is from genome assembly GCA_003488525.1 of Bacteroidota bacterium. Lineage (GTDB taxonomy): Bacteria > Bacteroidota > Ignavibacteria > Kapaibacteriales > Kapaibacteriaceae > UBA10438. The sequence continues at coordinate 6,625 of DNLG01000103.1, forward strand.
AACACACCAGTTTGCCTATACCTGGCGTGCGCTTGTTCATCCGCAGCGCGACAGCCAGCAGGTGTACGTTGCAACGTCACGGGCCGGACTCTACCGAACGACAAATGGTGGGTCGGCATGGACGCCTGTTCTTAGCAGCAACGCACTTTTTTCCGATGTGATTGTTACCCGTAACGGTACGCTCTATGCGGCCTTTGGTGCCTTCACGGGTACACAGGGTGCCATCGCCTCACGATGGGGCGTCTTTCGCAGCACAAATGGTACTACGTGGACGAATGTGACGCCCCCTGACATGAAGAACACCGTCAAGCGCATTGTCCTGGCCGAGGTTCCTCAGCACCCCGAGCAGATCTTCGTGCTGGCCGAAACACCTGATGAGGGGGCTAAGGGCTCAACGATCTACCGTGGCGAAGAACGCTTCGAGTGGCACAGTCTGTGGAAGTACACGCGCACATCTGCCGACACCGGCACGTGGGAGAATCGCTCAGCCAACATTCCGATGACGGATGAACAACGTGGTGACTTCTACTCTCAAGGTGGCTATGACCTCCTGGTGAAGGTCTCACCTCACGACTCCAATCTTGTCATCGTCGGTGGCACGAACCTGTACCGGTCAACCGATGGTTTTACTTCCACGAAGAACTGGAAGTGGATAGGGGGCTACTGGAAGCCTACCCCATCGTTTGATAAGTACTCATCGTACAAGGATCATCATCCCGATCAGCACGACGTGCTCTTCCATCCAACGGATCCGAAGCAGATGTACAGCGCCAATGACGGCGGCGTGTATGTGACCGATGATATCCGTGCCGACTCGGTAGCATGGCGGGATCTGAATCGGGGATACCTGACAACACAGTTCTACACCGTTGATATTCCCAACATGCCCGGCTTTGAGACCTCGCGGAAGATCATCGGCGGCATGCAGGATAACTCCGTATGGTTTCAGAACGATGAAGAGGAGCCCACCACTACGCCGTGGCAACGTGTTGGAGGTGGCGATGGCGCATACAGCTACTTCGTCACCGGCGGTCTGTCGTATTCACTGTATTACTCTTCGCAACAGGGTCGTGTGTACTACGTACGCAATGGTATCACCGGAAAAGAGAGCTACCGCAAGCGTATCGATCCGATCGGACCTAAGGACTATCTGTTCATCAACCCCTACGTGCCGCATCCGACGGATCAAAACACGATCTACATGGCCGGAGACAATCAGCTCTGGCGACTCAATGATGTGGACCTGATTCCGGCCGGGAATACGGACTCGACACTCATCGGTTGGGACTC
>DNLG01000103.1:8132-10236 GCA_003488525.1 Bacteroidota bacterium
ATGGCAAGCATCATCGTGTCTACTATGGAACGACTAACGGTAAGCTCTTTCGATTGGATTCGGCCGAAGGGGGCTCGACATCACCTCGAGAGATAACGGCATCGTCGATGCGAAGTGGTGCGTATGTCAACTCCATTACGATCGACCCGAGAGACCGCAACCACCTTGTGACCTGTCTGTCGAACTATGGCGTCGTGAGCATTTTTGAGTCCTTCGATGCCGGCGATACCTGGCTGGCGATCGCAGGAAATCTCGAGGAGAATCTTTCCGGATCAGGAAACGGTCCGGCAGTAAACTGGGTAGCCGTGCGGCCCTACGATGATACTACCACAGTCCTGATCGCCGCTACGTCCACCGGTCTGTACTTCACGCCGAAAACCAACGGCATGTCAACCGTCTGGACGCCGACAGCAACCGAAGAACTTGGAAATGTTCCCTGCGACATGGTCGTGACACGGATGTCGATGGACCCGAAGGCCGACAAGGCGATTGCCGTAGCCACGCACGGACGTGGAACATGGTGGGGTGAGATCACCTCACTGCCCGATCGTCCGTCGCGTGTGGAGCTTACATCGCCCCCTGATACTCGGCGGGGCATTCTTCCTGACACGATCCTGACGTGGAAGCCTGCTCCGGGTGCGGTATCATACTCGGTGTTCGTGTCGGATGAAGCCGACTCAACGCTCAACACCGTGTATCAGGGTATCCGAGAGCCGCAGTTCAGATTACAGAATCTTCGGCAGGGCTATCGCCGATACACCTGGAGCGTCGAACCGTACGGAGCCGGCGGTGCTGGTCCTGTATCGGCGCAGTGGTCATTCATCACCGCAGTGCGTCCACCGGCACTTCTCCTACCAGCAGCGGGTGCCACAGACATCTCGCCTGTTATTCTAACGTGGGAACGCGTACCCGGTGCACTCCGCTATGACGTCGAGGTGTCCACCAACGCCAGCTTCCGCCCGGTCATCGCCAGCGCTACAGCTCTGGCCGACACGACCTTTGCTGTGCGTGGACTGGAGAGCAGCAAACGCTACTTCTGGCGTGTGCGCTCGATCGATGATGATGCCACCGGCGTCTTTAGTGAGCGTCAGTCCTTTCTGACGGGCACGATCACTTCGGTTGCCGAAGCTGATGCTGACCAGGGTTTCATTGCACCTAACCCTGCCAGTAACCGCCTGACCATTCTGCCGCCGAGCGACGTTGGCGGAGTGTACGAGATCGAGATCATGTCCACTGACGGAAAGCGTGCAGGATTCTATCGTTCTGCGGGCGGAACACAGACCCTTGATGTTTCTCACCTGGCCAGAGGAGTCTACTCGGTGAGACTGTCAGCAGGTACGACCACGCTCACGCAGAGCGTCATCCTGCGCTAAGGTGCAATGAACTCCGCCGACACGCCTGGGCCCAGTGGCAGTCCGAGGAAGACATAGATCAACAGAAACAGCGTCCAGACAATGGCGGTCGAGATCGAGTAAGGAAGCATGAGCGACAGCAATGTGCCCAGCGTGGATTCCTTGACGTACCGACGCATGGCCACCAGGATCAGCGGTATGTAACTCAGCAAGGGGGCGATCATGTTCGTCGAAGAGTCACCCACACGGTATGCCGCCTGAGTGGCCTCCGGTGAAACTCCCATGAGCATGAACATCGGCACAAAGACCGGCGCCATGATGGCCCACTTGGCCGAAGCGCTGGCGATGAGAAGGTTGATGATCATGGAGACGACGACAAATGCCACCAGAAGCAGTGGTCCTTGCAGTTGTAGCGATCGAAGTACCTCAGCTCCCGAAACGGCGGTCACGATTCCCAGGTTGGACCACTTGAAATAGGCAATGAACTGGGCCATAACAAATGACAGGACGATATAGCCGCCGAGCGTTGCCATTCCGTCACTGGTCATTACGGCCACATCGGCATCACTCTTCACGGTGCCGAGAATGCGTCCGTAGATAAGCCCCATGACGAGGAACATCAGCATCAGGATCAGGACGATGCTGTGCTCGAGGGGCTTCAGGGTGCCCTGCACATCACGCATCAGAGCACCTTCCGGAGCGCTAATGGCGATCGTCGCGCCGATCATGACAGCAAAGGCAATGGCAGCCCA
>DNLG01000103.1:10606-12226 GCA_003488525.1 Bacteroidota bacterium
ATACCGCCAAGCAGCGGATCAAGCGACGTGATGGAGAGGTTCGCACTAAAGCCCCCTGCCACCCCTGCAAATGCTGCCGAGAGTCCGGCCAGCGGATGACGTCCGACAGCGGCGAAGATGACTGCGCCCAGTGGGATCAGAACAACGTAGCCGGCATCGGCAACGAGACTGGAGTTCACACCCGCAAAGACGAGCGCGGCTGTGAGGAGCGGGCGGGGAACATTCAGTACGGTTGCGCGTAAGAGCGCCGTGATGAATCCACTGCGCTCGGCTACGGCAATGCCAATCATGGTTACCAGTACAAGTCCCAATGGTGGAAAGTCCGTGAAATTCTTCACGGCATCGGTGAACATCCGTTGAATACTTGAAGGAGCCAGGAGATTGACGACTGAGATTGTTTCCTTCGTTCCCGGGTGTGTGACGACAACACCGAGAGTGGAGAAGAGCCATGAGACAGCGATGACGAGCAGTGCTGCGATCGCGAAGAGCGTCAGCGGATCAGGCAGGCGGTTGCCGACGCGTTCAACGCCGTCCAGAAACCGTAGGGCTAAGGATTTCTTCATGGGGCGAACATACTGCCGCAGGGTAGATTTGCGCTATGCACGATCTTGAGTTATCCCTTCGATCAGTCCATGAGCGCCTGAATTCAGCCCTGTCTGCCGTGAGTCGTCCTGCCGATGCTGTCCGGCTGATGCTGGCAACGAAGATGCAGTCAGTGGAGACACTCCGCGCTGTTGCCGGGCTGGGCGAACATCTCTTCGGCGAGAACCGCGTGCAGGAGCTTGTGCCCAAGACAACGGCTCTGGCTGACCTTTCCATTGAGTGGCACTTCATCGGTCATCTGCAGACGAACAAAGTCAAAGACGTTGTCGGACGTGTACAATGCATCCAGTCGGTCGATCGTGCGTCGCTGGTGGAAGCGCTCAGTGCCGAGTGCATCAAGAAAGACACGAATGTCAACGTCATGATCGAAGTCAACACCTCCTTCGAAGCCAGCAAGCACGGATGTCATCCCGACGCTGTGGAAGCACTCATCGACATGGTCGAATCGCACGACCGTCTGCGCATTGCGGGTTTCATGACCATTGGTGCGCTGAGCGACGACGAGTCGGTTGTGCGCAAGGGCTTTGCCATGCTGCGCCAGATACGCGACCGTTTTGATGCGGCACGAGGAACCCGCTCTGAGCTTTCCATGGGTATGTCCCATGACCTCGAATGGGCTGTTGCCGAGGGATCGACCGTCGTGCGCGTAGGAACGGCCGTCTTTGGAGCGCGGACCTGATGCGAGGGGGCTATGCACGCATTTGAGTTCCTCGATGAGCTGGCCCTGTTGTGTCTTGCCGCTCTTGTTGTCATCCGACTTTTCCGGCAGGTCAATCTGCCCCCTATCATCGGACTGATTGCCACGGGACTTATTCTGGGGCCGAGCGGCATAGGCGTGGTGCAGCAGGATGCTATCATCAGCACCATCGCCGAGATCGGCGTGATGCTTCTGCTGTTCACGATTGGACTCGAGTTCTCACTTGAAGACCTCAAGCGATTGCGCTCCATCGTTCTTGTCGGGGGGCCGCTGCAGATCATGGTCACGACGCTCGTGACCATGGGTTTGGTACTTGCCAC
>DNLG01000103.1:12447-12932 GCA_003488525.1 Bacteroidota bacterium
GCCATTTGCATCAAGATGCTCAGTGATCGGCGGGAGCTTGCTCAGCCTCAGGGCAGGGCGGCACTGGGCATTCTCATCTTCCAGGATATCGCCGTGGTGCCGCTGATGGTCATCGCCACGCTGCTCGGCTCACAGGAAAATGTTCAGTCTGGCGAGATAGCCCTTCGCCTGGGGCTGCTGATTGTCGTGACCGTTGCGCTGGTTGTAGTGCTGCGTCTGTTTCTCCCGCGACTCATCCCGCACCTTGTTCGCTCAAGCACGCCGGAAGTCCTCATTCTTGCCGCACTCGGACTGTGTTTCGGAGCAGCGTGGGTTACATCAGTTGCCGGCATTTCCATGGCGCTCGGAGCGTTCATTGCCGGTATGGCTATTGCCGGAAGTGACGACGGTCATGACATAGGCAAGGCAATCGCGCCGCTGCGAGATGCCTTCACCAGCATGTTCTTTCTTTCGATCGGACTTCTGGTTCACATTACCTGGAGCAC
>DNLG01000103.1:13273-13557 GCA_003488525.1 Bacteroidota bacterium
ACGCCACTGTTGGTGACGTTTGCTCCGACGGTTGCCGAACGTGTGTCGCCCCTTGCCAGATTCGCTCCTCGGCTACGTCGTTGGGGTGCAAGTGCTGGTGAAGGGAGAATTCGTCTTGAGGATGCAGAAGGTGCGGACGATCAGCCCATTGTGATGATCATTGGTGCAGGTGTGCTGGGGATGAATGTGGCACACGTTCTTGCCGAAACAGGCATCAAGTACCGGCTTCTGGAGTTGGATCGCAATAACGTCAGCACCTTGCGTGCCCAGGGCGAACCAGTGGT
>DNLG01000103.1:13941-15040 GCA_003488525.1 Bacteroidota bacterium
TCTTCACCTTTGTGCTCGAACACCTCGGCGTGGACCCATCGCTAGTGGCCTACCAGGAACGCTATATGCGCCTGAAACAGACGTTCGAATGATCGTAGGGTCGCAGCATGCTATGCCCACCACGATCACTAGCCCCCTACTTCACCACAACACGGCAGGAGCTGAACCTACCGCCGCTGATGGCCCGGACCAGATAGACACCTGTGGCAAGGTCGGCGGCGGGAATCGTCAGGGTTGATATGCCTTGCGGAACGTTATACCTGCTGTTCTGAAGTCCGACAGTCGAGCCGGTTGCATCGACAACCTCAAGGGTGATGCTGCGCTCAGTATCTGATTCAACAGCAAGGCGAATCACTTCCGCTGCAACGCTGGGCCATGCTTGAACACGAAAGGGGGCTCCTGCGGTTACGTCATCGACTGAAGTCGGTAGCGAGGTCTCCATATCAAGTGTTTCATCACCCGGCTGAAACGGCAGCCAGTGGAAGTAGCACAGTAGCATCTCGTCGGATGTGCCTTCGCCCCATCGCACAGTCTTTGGCGGACTATTGGGATTATCGAGGTTGTTGATGGTGTTGTCATAGCTGGCCTCATAGAACAGCTTTGACCCTCTTGGGATGCGTACCGGATTCTTGTAGGTATAGCCCCCTTGCCAATGAAAGTCCCACTGCGGTACCGAGATCAGCCGTATAGTGTCGCCCTTCGGTGTTGTTGCATAGGCCCGGCAATCTTTACCCAGAAGGTGCATGTGCGGCGCGATGCCGATAACGCTGATCTCATACGGCACAGTGAACGATGTTGTGAACGGCTGGATCTTGTTCGGCGGGATCTCAAACTTCTGACCCTGCGGCAGGTTGCGGATGTTCATGGCGAATTGCTGAACCTGGCGAACTTCATCACTCGGATGGAAGAATACATTCAGGTGTGACCGATCCGTTTGCACCGTTGTGGAAGGGGCGTAATGAACCTGGATCACGAAGTCTGAATTGGCGTACATCTTCGCGCCTATAGTGGGCGGGTAAAACCGCGTCTGAGCACCCGGAACCCATCCAAGGAATGATGCAGCAGACTCGAATCCGGGATCGCCGAAGCCGCTGTACCC
>DNLG01000103.1:15246-17449 GCA_003488525.1 Bacteroidota bacterium
ACATGATGAACGACGGCTGCGTTACCCGGACGGAATTCAATGGCCTTGACGTTGCGGTCCTGCAGGAGCTTGGTTGGCAGCACGAAGTAGCGGTACACGTCCTTGTTGTTATCCTGCACGGTCCACGTTTCACTCATCGTCAGCACCATGTCGGGCGTACCCAGCTGCGACCCTTCAGGGAAGGTGGGCGGCTTTGGTGCCGAGGCAAGGTCACCAACCGGCATACCGCCATCGACCCACTTCGCAATTGTCTCGATGTCCGAATCGCTCAGAGAACGATTCCCCACAAACGTGCCATGACCTTTGGCAGGGGGCCATGGGGGCATCTCACGCTTTTCGACGGCACGCTTGACGGAGAAGCCGAAGTCCGATACCTGCTCATACGTGATGAGCGGGAACGGGGCGATCTCGCCCGGACGGTGGCACGGCGTGCAGTTGGTGTAGATGATGCTGGCAACGTTGGCCGACCATGTAGGTGTTTCAGCGGCGAGCGATGAGATCGACCCCGTAACGCAGCAGGACGAACAAGTAGAAGAGATCGTATAGGCGCATGGCGGATTCCCCGAAGTGACATCAGGCGGCACAGACCGCTGCGCAATATCCGAAGTTTAATCCGCCCCCTGATTATTTGAAGACCATCACCTTGAAGGTGGCCGAAGCAGGGTTCTTATCGGCATTGTCATAGTTGTTAAAACGGATCGTGACCGTGTTGTCGGCCGAAACCCATGCCGTGTAACACGTGTTTACCATCGTCGCTGCATTCGGCACGCCGAGTGCGACCATATCACCGGTTGCTGCTCCGGTGAGCGTGATGTTAAGGTCGCTCGACGTGCGTGTGGCCGTATTGGGAAAGTCGAGATCAGCCGACGCGGACGCTGCCTGTCTCCATGATACCGTACCGGCACTGGAGATCGTGAACATACCCGAGCCAAGCTGCGAGCCTGAAGTTGCCCCTGCCGGCAATGACGATGGCCATGAGTAGGCCACGTTGTTGATGCGTGTGAGGTCGCCCGCTGCGGATACTTCAAACAGCGACGTGCCACCACTGTTCTGGCCCTCGAAAAGGTTTGCGGTGGCCGACGACGTACCGCGTACGATGATGCCCTTGGTTGAAGCCGATGCTGTATTGATCTGCAGAGATGCTCCGGGGGTTGTTGTGCCAAGGCCAATGGAAGATCCACTCTGAAAGAGTGTGCTGTTGCCGACGGTCGATGCCGACGTGAAGAGCGGTACGTAGTTCGTTGTGCCTGTGCTACCGATCGCCGTCAGAGTGGCCGTCCATGTGAGGTTCCCGCTACCGTCATTGGTCAGCATCGTGCCTGAAGCCCCCTGCGAAGCTGGCCACGAGAGGGTATATGATGACGTGATCGCCGGCAGAATGAAGCGAAGCGAGTTACCTCCGCCGTTGTGCTGGATGTGCAGCTCACGCGTGTAGAGTGGTACTTGCGCCTGGCATTCGATTCCCAATGCAAAGAGCATGAGGATGATGCCAAGGGTAGCTAGTAGATGGTGATATCGTGTGGTCGGTGGTCTCATTGAATCGCTATGATTCGGGGGTAGCGTTGGAAGCCCCTTCCGCCACCGGCCGTCGCGATCGGCCTGGTGGGGTCGGGAAGACGACTCTTACTGAGCTCGAATGACCATGTAGTTCACCGTGCCTGTGTACTGACCGGAGAACGTGACCGTGAATCCGGTGCCAGCCGTACGTGAGGTAACGGTGGCGGTCACCGAGGTTGCGCCCTCAAGGGTTACGATGATTGCGTCCGTACCGGTCAGCGTGGTCAGCCCCGTCACAGTAGCTGATGTTGCAGCAGTGACGCTCGACTGTCCGGCTGCACGAATGCCGATTGCCGAGTTGATGTTCTGCCAGGCCGGAGTTGCACCGGCACCTTGCGATACCAGCACGTCACCACTTGTTCCTGCAGAGCCCCCTACCTGAAGGGGGCTTGAGCCGCCTGCAAGATTCAGCGTGCCTGTCTGCGTGAGCGTTCCGGTGGTGTTGATCGATCCACCCGAGCGTCCGATGCTTACCGTCCCGGCCGTAGCACCGGTTCCGATGTTCGTAGCGTCGGTTCCCGACGTATTGATGTTGGTGCTTCCGGTAAGGTTCAGTGTACCAAGTAGGTTCACCGTACCGGTCGACTTACCGACATTCGTCGTCAGTCCACCATTCGTACCGTCATTGATGCCAATGATGCCATCG
>DNLG01000008.1:0-6790 GCA_003488525.1 Bacteroidota bacterium
ACCTCACACCTTAACGAGAGTAATACTCAATCACCAGCGGCACTTCGCAGATAGCTGGGACCTCTTCGCGAGGGGGCAGGTAGAGGAACTTGACCGAGTAATCGGCCTTGCTCAGGTCGAGATATGGTGGAGGGCTGGCCGAGCGGATGGCTTCCTGGATGGCTTCCACCTTGCGGCTCTTTTCGCGAATAGCGATCACATCGTTCGGCTGAACCGCATATGCCGGCATGTCGACCTTCTTGCCGTTCACCGAGATGTGGCCGTGACGAACATACTGACGCGCAGCATACATAGAGCGAGCAAGGCCCGAGCGGAATACCAATGAGTCGAGGCGCTGCTCAAGTAGCTGCACCAGAATGTCCACCTTGTTACCCTGGATACGGGCAGCCTTGGCGATGTAGTTGGTCATCTGACGCTCGTGCAGGTTGTACTGCAGACGCAGACGCTGCTTCTCGAGAAGCTGCTTGGCGTAGTCAGAAAGCTTGGCCCGCTTCTTAGCGGCGCCGTGCTGGCCCGGAGGGGCCGGATTGCGATCAAGATACTTGCGCGACTTCGGCGTCACGGAGAAGCCGAGCTTGCGCGAGATCTTGACCTTTGGTCCGTTGTACTTCATGTCGTACCTCGCTCCCATCGAAATGGGGCAACATTGTTAGAAATTCCCTGCCAGGGGGTACTTCCCGTAGGCTGAGTTTTACAGAGCCACGAAGATACGAAAAAACGGGTACTGGGTACCCAGCGCCTATTCCAACGGAGTCTCGATCGTAATGATCACCGTTCGCGAGTACAGTCGTCCTTCGGGCGAGTCGTTGTCAAACAACTCGTCAGCGCTTCCGTAGCCAACTGCGCTACCGGGCGGGAGATTAAGTCGGGATGCAACGGCCTGGGCGCGACGTTCCGACAGGCGCAGGTTGTAGTCCGGAGCACCGACCCGGTCGGTGTAGCCCTCCACGGTGACCTTGGACTTTTCGGTGATGCGCGGCCGTATGGTGGCGATAATGCGTTCGTGCTGCTTGGTAAACTCCGACTCATTATAGCCGAAGATGATCATGTTGAACCGCTCAAGACGCTTGTCTTTTCGGTAGAGCTGCTCGACATCATAGCCGCGCAAGCGCACGGTATCTGTTACACCGGTGACGTCATTGACCGTCATCGAGTAGGAAAGGGGCTCCTGCGTACGCGGATACACGTCGGTGCGATCGCCGATGTTCCAGGCAATTGGACTCGGCACAGGCCCCGTTCCGCTGATGGCATCGAGCCGACGAGCCCCCTGATAAACCTCGAGTTTCCAGTCTTTCACGGTCGTGTCGGTTGCCACATCTGCCTTAAGGGCGATGGACGCCGCATTCATCGTGCGAACGGTATCGGTAAAGAAGATCGGATCGAGGAGACGAGATTCCTGGCTAGTGATCTCGACGCGCCTGTTTTCGGCGGTTCCGTCAGCTACATTAATGTTCGACGGGTTCTCTGGCAGGTCTCTCGCCTGCACTTGCAGGCGAGAGGGTTCGATACCCCATACGCGCAGTAGATATTCCTGCACGTTGTACGCACGCTGACGTGAAAGGTCGCGATTGGCCTTCTCCGGACCGTTGTTCGAGTTGCATCCCGTGATGACGATCTTGTCCGCCGGATTGCTCTTAAGCTTGTACCCGATGATGTTCAGAATGTCTTGATAGATCGCCACCGTTCCGGCACCATTGAGATGGTCGAGCGTATAGGAAGAGACCTCGCTCGGGTTCAACCTTTTGTAGCGCGACGGGATCTCCGAACTCATCTCGTCGAAAAAGACGTAGTTGAGCAATGCATATAGATTCAACGAAACGATGTTGCTTACGGCAAGCTTCGGGGCCGCAAGGGGCTGTCCTGACGCATCAAGCATTTGCGCGGTGATGCCCCGCACGGAGACCTTCGCAATACGCTTCTCAGGCTCCGGTTGCCTGACCTCAGCCACAACGGTGTCGCGCACCGGCGGCGGTGGTGGAGGCGGAGGGGGCGGCGGCGGCGGCGGTGGACGTGGCGTGCTCCGCTCTGTGTAGTTCTGCCAGGCAAGGCCAACACCGAGGCGGATCGACGTCATGCTCCACGGCTGCGCAGACTGAAGATTCGAAAGTCCGATGTTCGCTACGAGCTCGGGTTCGATACGCCACTGCTGGTCCGACGAGATCGGGATTGAGTATCGGACACCAAGAACAGCGGCAAAGCGCGTTGAGGCAACGCCCGGAATTGCGGCCGAGTCGAGAGCGAAGCGCGTACGCGTCCCGTCCTGATAGACAATATCCGTGGGCGAAACAATGAACTCGCGCTGCGAGAACGATGACGACATCAGGAAGCCCAGCCGGAACCCACCAAGCAGACTCAATCGCGGGGCAACATCGTAGCCGGCTACCGGTGCAACGCTCAGGAACGACCGCGCCGTCGAGAGCTCATAGCCGATGAGTGCGAGCTCATCAATTCCTTCCGGAGCGATCACCTGTGTCTGCTCCGTGGAGAGCATGGCCGAGTGATAATCAAAGCCGAGACGAATCTCTGCGCGAAACGCGTCGGTGAACCGCATGTGCCCAAGTACGTCCACCATCGGCATCATTCCGGAAGCGGTCGAGTACTCGGGACAGCAGCTGGGGACACCCGGCAAACCCCGAATGGGTGCGTTGTGCAGATCAAGCCCGCCACCGACAACTCCGGAGACTCCATATCGCGAATCATAAAAGCGCGCATCTGAACTATCAGACTGCGCCACACAGACGAATCGCATGCCCATCGTACCAATGAGCAGCAGCAGGAGCCAACGCAGTGGGAGTATCTTCACGTAGGTCTTACTTCCCGATGATCACAGCTCGTGAATGCGTCTCCTGTCCGTTCATCAGCACAACGAAGTACTGTCCACTCGGCAGGTACTCAGATGGAAGTGCGATCTCATGACGTCCGGCAGTGAGTTCACCATCGTACAGTGTGCGAATGGGTCGCCCCATTCCATCAACGAGCAGAGCACTGTAATGTGAATTCTGTCCTGCGCTAACCGATACGACGGCATCGCGGACGATAGGGTTGGGATAGACGCCGATGATCCCTGTTGCGTTGCTGCGTTTGATCAGACGCACCGTATCACCCTCACGGCACAGACCTAGCACCGTGAACTCACCGTTCTCTTTGATCGCTCGGATAAAACCACCGCGTGGCCATTCGACGGAGACGATCTCAAGGGGGCTCTTTTCGACGGTGCCGAGTGCAACAAGGAACGGAAGCTCGGCAATGATCCCCACGGAGTCCGTCACCGTTGCTCTGACGGTCATGATCGCATCGTCACCCACAAAGCGCACGGACTGACTGCCCTTGTGGACCAGGACCGTTCGATTGTAACGAAGGGTAACAATGACGTCACGTGGTCCATCCCGCAGGAGATTGCGCGAGGTAGCGAGGATCACCGGAACAGATACGGTCGTTCCAATGTCGCCTTCACTGCGCGGGATGATCACCCGCGTTGTTGCCTTTGGCTGTCGGTACCAGAATCCGATACCCGTCTCGACATTCGACTGCCTGGCCATGCCAACGATGCCCTGACCCAGCGAGCCCTGAATGCTTGCATTCGAACCGCTGCGTGCATTCACCGCGCCGTTACTGATCACCGATCTGCGGAGCTGCTGCCCCGAGACCGTCGTGATCGCGAGCAGGATCGCGATGAAACAGATATGCGCCGATATCCGCATGATCACTCAATCACCGTGATGTAGAAGTCCTGTTCTACAGGATCAATGGCTGCGTTGGTCACGTTCTGAACGCGAAACACAACGTTCCCGGCTTCAGCTCGTGCCCATGCGATGATGAGGCCGTCGTTCAGGTCAGCGACGGGGCTGATCATCACCGACTGTCCCACAGCGGCATTACCAAATGCAACCGTCACCGTCAGTCCGGCATTTGCGGCTACGTTGGCGATGTTAACGGTGATCGTGCGTTTGATAATATTGGTGATCGTGTTTCCATTCGTGCCGAAGCGTGAGGTGCCGCGAACATCCAGCTTCGTTGTCGGAGATGATGTCCCGATACCAACATTCGCATTATCGCCAAGGACAATGGCGTTGCTGACGTTCACCGTCGCACCGGAGCCGATGGCGGTCGCATTCGTCAGATTATTATCCGCTGTGGCGTTCTCGCCGATCAGGACGACTCCCGTGGCGTTGTTCAGGTTCTGTCCGGCACGGAAGCCGATCAGAATGTTCTTGTTCGACGACGACCCGAGCATGTTCGTTCCGGCCTGATATCCGATGAACGTGTTGTGGTCGCCACCGGCGTTAAGCTTGCCGGCTTCAGTTCCAACAAACGTATTCGCAAAACCGAGATCGGTTTGTTCGCCCGCAGACTTACCGACAAAGACGTTATCGTTCGTGTTGTCAAGTTTCGCACCGGCACTGCTACCAACGACCGTGTTGGCGGTTCCGCCTCGAAGCACACTACCGGCCTCAAATCCCAAAAGTGTATTGTCATTGGACGTGCCCAGCGCCCCCTCGCCCATCGCGTTGCTTCCGACGATGGTGTTGCGCGATCCGCTCCCAAGAGTTGCACCGGCAGTGTTACCGACCATCGTGTTGTCGGCACCTCCGATAGAGACACCGGCTTTGTATCCGAACGCCGAATTGCGGCTGCCCGAAACGTTGCCGTTGAGAGCTCGATATCCGACCGCGACATTCTCGATGCCGGAAGTATTCTGCTTCAAGGCTTCAAAACCCAAGGCCGTCAGACCGTTCACGTTCGTGACCGAGCTTCCGGCGGCCGAACCGATGAACACGTTCTCATTGGAGGTCATGTTCAAGCCTGCCTGGTAGCCGATGGCGATGTTATCGGAACCTGAGACAATGGCGTTTGCGGCATCGCGGCCAACCGCCACGTTTCGCGCTCCACTAGTCAGCGATGGTGCCACATTCGATCCAACCATCACGTTGTTTGCTCCGGTGCTGTTGAGACTACCGGCTCCACCAACGAACACACCCGAATTCTTCAGACGAAGCACGGCCTGATCATTGATAGCGTAGAACTTTCCGTCATTCACGTTGATGCTTGCATTTGAACGAAGTCCCCAGGCCACCCCTGCACCCGTGACGTTGGCTTCGAGTGTGAGCGCCGTAGCATTGAATCCGCCGATTCGTGCAGAGGATATGATACGGGCACCCTCAGCATTATCACCGTTCGCGTTCACCTCATCATAGCCGACGTCAAAGAGTCGGCGACCACGGTTCATCGCTCCCTGACCACCCGTGACGTCGAACTTTACGTAGGTGCCTTCGGTGGCAACATCGGACCATGAAACGTTGGTACCGTCGGTGACAAGTGCCTTGCCGGTATTCCCGGTCTGCGTTGGCAGCAATGCATTACGCGCGGCCTGGGCAGTTGCCGCGCCCGTACCACCGCGATTGATCGCCAGCGTTCCGGTCGTGCCAGCCCCGTTCAGCGCTGTCATAATGTTCGTTCCGGCGCCGGCGGCGATGGTTGGGTTCGGATAGTTGCCGGCGAGATCACCGCCAGCGGCACCCGTCGGGGCGACACCGGTGATCGTGGTATTTACGGCGTTGGTGATGCGGCCCTGTGCATCGATCGTGATGGTGGGCACTTGCGTCCCCGTTCCAAACGTGCCGGCCGTAACGGCCGTATTTGCGAGCTTGGCGGCTGTTACAGAGCCATCAACGAGCTTGGCCGTCGACACCGATCCGTCGGCAAGCTTGGCGACCGTGACCGCGTTATCAGCCAGATCAGTCGTGGTAATTGTCCCATCCAGGATCTTCGCGCCAGTGATCGTGTTGGCCGCGATATCGGCATCGAGGATCGTTCCGTTCAGAATATTCTCGGTCTTCACGGCATCATTGGCGATCGTCGGATTCGGGTACGATCCCGAAAGGTCGCCACCGGCAGCACCCGTCGGGGCAGCTCCGGTGATGGTAACCGCACCGGCATTGGTGAGGCGACCCTGGGCATCAACGGTGAAGGTAGCAACCTGGGTTGCAGAACCATATGAACCCGGTGTAACGCCGGTAGCGGCAAGCTTTGATGCCGTAACAGCACCATCCGTGATCTTCAGCGTTGTCACCGCATTATCGGCAAGTTTCGCGCCCGTCACGGCACCATCATTGATCTTGGAGGTGGTGACAGCGTTTGTGGCAATGCTTGGTCCGGGATAGGTACCCGTAAGATCGCCGCTTGCAGCGCCACCCGGAGCGACACCGGAGATGGTCGCATTGGCAGCGGTTGTCAGTCGACCTTGAGCATCGACCGTGAACGTTGCAACCTGTGTGGCCGAACCGTAGTTGCCGGAGGCCACTGTTGTGTTCGCGAGCTTCAGCGCCGTCACGCTTGCATCAGCAAGCTTGGCCGTCGACACCGACGCATCCGCGAGCTTGGCCGTTGTTACCGACGCATCCGCGAGCTTGGCCGTTGTTACCGAAGCATCCGCGAGCTTGGCCGTCGACACCGACGCATCCGCGAGCTTGGCCGTTGTTACCGACGCATCCGCGAGCTTGGCCGTTGTTACGGCTGCATCAGCGATTCGATTGGTGACCACGGCATTGAGCGCGATCGTCGGATTCGGATAGGTACCGGCCAGATCGCCCCCTGCCGCGCCTGTCGGCGACGTACCGGCGATGGTGGTATTCACAACGGAGGTGATACGTCCGGCTGCATCGACCGTAATGGTTGGAACCGTGGTAGCGGTTCCGTAGGTATTGGCTGCAACGCCCGTGGTCGTGAGCTTAGCGCTTGCTATCGTATTGTCGGCAATGTCTGCGTTGACGATCGTCGCATCGACGATCTT
>DNLG01000008.1:6949-11529 GCA_003488525.1 Bacteroidota bacterium
TGACCGCATTGTCCGCCAACCGGTTGGTTACCACAGCTCCGGTAGCGATCGTCGGATTCGGATAGGATCCCGTCAGATCACCGCCGGCTGCCCCACCGGGTGCAACACCGGAGATCGTCACATTCGCCGCGACTGTGAGGCGCCCCTGGGCATCGACCGTGAATGAGGGAACCTGCGTGGCCGTACCGTAGCTGCCCGCCGCAACGCCGGTGTTGGCAAGCTTGGCTGAGGTGACCGCCGCATCAGCAAGCTTCGGAGTAGTCACAGCGCCATCGGCGAGACGATTCGTGACGACGGCTGACGGCGCGATGGTTGGATTCGGATACGTTCCGGCGAGATCGCCACCGGCGGCCCCGGAGGGAGCGACGCCTGAGATCGCCACGCTACCGGCGTTGGTAAGCCGACCTTGGGCGTCGACCGTGAAGGTTGCAACCTGGGTTGCCGATCCGTATGAACCGGAAGCAACGGATGTATTTGCAAGCTTCGTGGCCGTAACACTCGCATCCTGCAGTTTGGCTGTGGCGACGGATGCATCGGCAAGCTTCGCTGTGGTGACGGATGCATCGGCAAGCTTCGCCGTCGTAACGGCGGCATCGGCGATGCGATTCGTGATCACCGCGCCAACATTGATCGTCGGATTGGGATACGTTCCTGCAAGGTCACCTCCGGCAGCACCACCAGGCGCAATTCCGGAGATCGCAACGCTGGATGCGCTTGTGAGTCGACCCTGGGCATCTACGGTAAAGGTTGCTACCTGATTCGCCGAGCCATACGCGCCGGCCGCTACGGCAGTGTTGGCAAGCTTTGTTGCCGTGACGTTACCGTCCTGAATCTTCGCGGTCGTCACCGCTCCATCTGCGAGCTTAGCCGATGTTACTGCAGCGTCGGCAAGCTTCGGTGTGGTCACCGATCCATCGGCGAGTTTCGCTGTTGACACGGCTGCGTCGGCAAGACGGTTGGTTACAACGGCACCAGTGGCAATCGTCGGATTCGGATATGTACCCGCGAGGTCGCCCCCTGCACTTCCGCCAGGCGCAACGCCCGAGATCGTAACGTTTGCTGCAGCGGTCAGTCGACCCTGCGCATCGACCGTGAAGGTTGGCACCTGCGAAGCTGAACCATACGCTCCGGCTATCACCGCGGTATTGGCAAGCTTGGATGCCGTGACGTTCCCGTCGGCGATCTTGGAACTGGTGACGGAGTTATCGGCGAGCTTCAGCGTTGTGACCGCCGCATCGGCAATGCGATTTGAGACCACCGCACCGATATTGATCGTCGGATTCGGATACGTGCCGGCCAGGTCGCCCCCTGCCGCACCCGTTGGTGGCAGACCCGCGATGTTGGTGTTACCGGCAGCGGTAAGCCGACCTTGCGCGTCGACTGTGAAGGTTGCGACCTGTGTTGCCGAGCCGTAGGAGCCGGCAACCACTGCAGTATTGGCCAGCTTCGGAGCCGTGACAGCGCCGTCGGCCAGTTTAGCGGTCGTGATCACCGAGTTGGCGACAACCGGATTTGGATACGTTCCGGCAAGATCGCCACCGGCATTGCCCGAGGGAGGTCCTCCCGCAAGGGGCGTTGTAGCCGCCGACGTGATGCGTCCCTGCGCATCAACCGTGATGACGGGGACCGTTGATGCCGAGCCGTAGGAGCCCGGGGCAACGGTCGTGTTGGCAAGCTTCACAGCTGTTACGGAACCATCAACAAGTTTAGTGGTCGTGACCGAGTTGTCGGCGATCTTCCCCGTTGTTACCGCACCAAGAGCGATGAGGGGGTTGGGATATGCGCCCGTGAGGTCGCCCCCTGCCGGCCCCGTTGCCGTGGAGCCTTGCACGTCGACCTGGGTTGCATTGGTTACGCGACCCTGCGCGTCGATCGTCAGGACACCGATCTTGGTAGCCGAGCCATACGTTCCCTGCGTCACGCCGGTGTTAGCTAGCTTCTGTGAAGTGATCGCACCATCCTGAACCTTGGACGTGACGATGGCATTGTCGGCGATGTCGAGTGTGGCGATCGATCCGTCTCGGATCTTCGCCGACGTAATGGCATCCGAAGCGATAAGGGGCGCCGGATACGTGCCTGTGAGATCACCACCGGCGGTTCCGGTCGGGGATGCACCCGTGATGGTAACGTTGGAGGCCGTCGTGATGCGGCCCTGAGCGTCAACCGAGAACACGCCAACCTGCGATGATGAGCCATACACGCCGGCAGCAACGCCGGTGCTGTTCATTTTTTGTGATGTGACGGCTCCATCGAGAATCTTCGATGTGCTCACTGCATTGAGTGCGATCGTTGGATTCGGATAGGTTCCCGTCAGATCGCCCCCTGCCGTGGTTCCTGTGCGAAGCGCTTCAAAGGTTGTGGTGGTGAGCGACGTAACGCGACCGTCGTTATCGACCGTGATCACCGGAATGAAGTTAGGACCACCGACAGGTGTCGTGGGAAGTCCGGAGATATCCGACAGCTCGGAGCTGCCAACGCTCCCCGGCTTGATCTGAAGGTTAAGGTTATCGAGTGTGCCGGTCATCCCGATGTCCGACCCGGATGCATCTTTCGGGTCGGCAATGCGGTTGGCATTGATCTTCAGCGTTGTTGCCGGACTGTTGATGATATTGACAATGTTGTTCCCTGCCGTGGCCGAGATCGTCGGATTCGGATACGACCCCGTCAGATCGCCACCTGCCGGACCGCTGATACCGGGTAGACGCAGTGAGGCGCTGGCCGCCGAGGTAAGACGTCCCTGCGCATCAACGGTAATCACCGGTATGGTTGTATCGGATCCATACGACCCCGGTGCGACGCCTGTGACCGACATCTTGGATGAGGTGACGGCACCGTCTCTGATGACCGGATTCGGATATGAATCACGAAGGTCGCCCCCTGCCGGACCTCGCGGAAGGACGTTGATCGAGTCCGTATTGAGCGAGATCGTGATCGTACCCGGACCTTCGGCAACCGTGATGCCCTGCGTGCCGATGATCTTGAGACTTCCCTGCAGACCGTTCACAGACAAGACCGCGCCGGTGGCATCAGAGGCCAGCGACCTGGCTTCGAGTGCACTGTTGGCAACAAAGGCGAACGCTGTTGCCGTAACCTCAGCCCGTGGTCGGAACTCAGGATCGCTCCCCAGGGTGACCCCAACCCAGTATCGCCTGGTCGGGTCGAAGGAAAGGGGCTGACGTTTACCGAGGACAACATCGAACACGCCAAGAACGGTCGTCACTGAGTGCTGCTCACTCCATGCGGCCGTGCCAGATGTGCTATCCGTATACAATGCAACTGTAACAGAATAGAGTGCATCCGGAACAGGATCCCCCAGCGGCGTCGTCAGGAGTCCTTGAAACGACATTGTCGACGCAGGCTGCGCGAATGCAGCCGTCCATCCTACGACAACGGTCACCGCCATTGCGAGTAAAGCGCGTACATGTACCATTACGATGACTCCCCTCCTGCGTCGAAGTAAACCTCATCCGTTTTCCGCAGCCGAACTAATGCCGCGGAAATCACAGACAGACCATACGAATCTGCAAAAATCGGGCCGATTATCAACAACATATCCACACCTACCTCGGAGCATACCGTTTTCCACGTACGGGGGCGAGTCGTGCTAACTTCGTTGTATATTTGGGACTTCGTCGGGCCGATGGCCCGGCGCCAGCATTTACAACAGGAGGAATGATGAATCTGACGAAACTGGCCGGAATGGTCGCAATTGCGTTCGCGTTTGTTGGCTGCGCCAAGGGTCCGAGCTCCGAAGAGCTTGCATTTCGCAGTGAGCTGTATCGCGACATGAACAACATCGCCAAGGCTGAGACATGGGCACGTAAAGCAATCGCCGTCGATGCTTCTGACGCAACTGCCTGGTATCAACTCGGCGAAGTCTGGATGCGCAAGAACAACCTCGATTCGGCGATCACGGCGTTTGACAAGGCCGCAGAGCTGGGCCCCGAGAACATGGACGCGCTCTACGCACTCTCGAACACGCTATCGGCAAAGGGCAACTACGACCGTGCCATGGAAATCATGCGTCGCGCCATTGAGATCAAGCCCGACAGCACCATTGGCCACAACAACCTTGGTGTGATCCTTTCGGCCAAGGGTCAGAATGACGAAGCAGTAAAGTCATTCCAAAAGGCCATTGAGCTTGATGCCAGCAACATTAGCGCACACTTCAACCTCGGAACGGTGCTCGTTAAGCTCAACCGTCTGGATGATGCAACGGCCGCGTTTAAGAAGGCACTCGCCCTGAACAGCACGTACTCGCAGTGCTACGCTGAACTTGCCAACATCTGTCGCCTTCAAGGTCGCAACGACGAGATGTACAACAATCAGGGTCTTGCATTCCTGACGCAGAACAATCTCGGAGGAGCGATCCTCGCGTTCCAGAACGCTACGAAGATCAATCCGAATTACGCCCTGGGTCATAACAACCTTGCCTACGCCTACCTGCGTGCCAACCAGCGGGATAACGCGATCGCTTCCTACAAGGCCGCCGCCCGCCTCGGCTATGCCGATGCCCAGCGCCTGCTGGCGCAGGAGAAGATTGATTGGAATAAGTAAGCTGGGTACTGGGTACTGGGTAC
>DNLG01000008.1:11700-11830 GCA_003488525.1 Bacteroidota bacterium
ACTGGGTACTGGGTACTGGGTACGATGGCTGTCATTCCCACGAAAGCGGGAATCCAATAGCGCAAAAGCAAACAAAGCCCGTGGCACTTGTCGCGGGCTTTTTTTTGGTGTGAGGTGTGAGGTTTGAGGT
>DNLG01000151.1:0-576 GCA_003488525.1 Bacteroidota bacterium
ACGCTCATGTACGATCGGCCCGGACGCAAGGCATGTTACACGCATTTCACACAATACCGGCTGACCACATGGCAGCCAACCTATACGGAGCCCGTATGAACATCAACATGAAACACGGCGATGCGGTCGGCAAGTACAAACTGCCGCCGTCGGTCGTCGCTATGGTCTGGATCATCCTCGGCGTGGTGCTGGCAATCGGCCTCATGATCGCGGCGCTGCTCATTCAGGTCGTTATCTACTTCTGCGTACTGATCGCGGGGATCGTATGACGTCGCCACTTATTCGGCTAAGCATCAACACCTCGGTGATGGGCAAGGCGTCGAAGGCGGACTTCTACGACCTGTCAAACCGCCTCAAACCGGTCACGATGTCCCCGGAAGACATCCTGGAGCATCTCACGCTCATGGGCCACCCGATCTGCTGCGCAGACCTCGCCGTCAACGACGAAACGGGGCTCTGCAAGCGCGAAGGTGCGGCCTTCAAGTCGGCGCAGATCATCGGCGTAGACATCGACAAGACCTCCACGCCGTTCGAGGCTCTGAAGGACGACCCCTGGCTGAAAGAACACGCCAGCTT
>DNLG01000151.1:796-5000 GCA_003488525.1 Bacteroidota bacterium
GCGCCGACGAATACCGGGCCGCAGTAACGGCGCTCATCGACAAGCTCGGGGGCGATCAGAACACGAAGGACAACGTGCGCATCTGGTATGGGTCGGTCAACGCCAATACGATCGTCTGGGGCAACGTCCTCAGCGAGCGCACTATCGAGGCGCTGGTGCGATCGTCCGAGGAAGAGCACCATGAGCAGCGCATGTACGACACCTTTAGCGCGTCCAAGATCGGCCTTGAGGACGTTAGGGATATGCTACGGTACATCCCGCCACATCAGGCGCATATCGACTGGAAGAAGATCGTAGCCGCCACATTCGACGCCGTCGGCACTGGGCCGGAGGTCATCGCCATGCTGGAGAAGTGGTCGCCCTCGGAGATACCCTACGCCACCCTGGTCAAGACTGGCCTGTCGCGCGTGCATGCCGCCACGCTCATCTGGTCGGCCAAGCGCAACGGCTGGAACCCTCGCCCGGGCTTCTACCAGGAGCCGCCGAAGTCGCCCGTCGAGGTGACAAACAAAGTCGAAACCTTCCTGCAATCGGGCTACACCTTCCGTAAGAACGTCGTGACCAACGTCATCGAGTACAAGACCGCCGACAGTTCCACGTGGGAGCGCATCACCGACTACTGGATAAACTCCGAGTGCCGGCGCATGAGGGCCGCAGGTCTGAAGATCACCGAGGAGCGCATCTACAAGACGCTCGACTCGGACTTCTCGCCCATGCACGACCCTATCAAGGACTGGTTCGAGTCACTGCCGAAGTGGGACACCAACGACCGCGATGAAATCGGCATGCTATGTGCGCTCATCCCGCCGTCGGATACCATTACGTCGATGACGCCGGCAGCGCAGAGCAAGTACATCCGGCAGGTTCTGCAGACGTGGATGCTCGGGTGCGTGGCCTGCGCTCTGGATCACAAGCCGAACCACATCATGCCGATTCTGCAAGGTGCTCAGGGTGTGGGCAAGACCACGTTCCTGCGTCACCTGTGTCCGAAGTCACTGCGGCGCGATCACTACTTCGAGGGCATGATAACAGGCGATAAGGACAACGAAATCAAGCTCTCGCAATGCTTCATCGTGGTGGATGACGAATTAGAAGGCATGACGAAGAAGTCCGTCGACCTCATCAAGCAGACCACCTCGAAAGACCAGCACACCATCCGTCACCCCTACGCACATTACCACATTACCGTGCCTCGGCGTGTGAGCTTTGCGGGGTCGGTCAACAAGCGGACGTTCCTGACCGACGAGACGGGTAGCCGCCGTTTCCCGGTGATCGTCGTCGGTGGCGTGGTGGATCTGAAGGCCTTGGAGCAGATCGACGTGGAGCGTCTCTGGGCGCAGGCTCTGAAGCTCTACCGCGATGGCGAGCAGTACTGGTTTGATTCCGAGATGAACGAATTCGTGCAACGGCAGAATCAGCAGTTTGAGGCCACCTCGATGGCCGACGACCTGGTCAATACGTGGTGCAAGCGGGTCGAGGATGACGGCACGAAAGCCCGCATCAGCGCCACAGAGATAGCATCGATCATCCAGCGGAAGCACTTCGATACGTTCGCCGTGCCGATTACGGTCAACTCGCAGCTTATCAAGGACATCGGCAGAGCCATGGTCAGGGCCGGTTATGAGCACCGAGCGCAGCGGCATCAGGGTCATCTGAAGTCGGGGTACTTGGTAGAAATACTTACAACGGCCCGCACGGCCTACGGCCCGAAGCAGGTGCCGGATACGACGGAAGGGGGCCAAGATGCCTTTTAAGTTCGACGCTGGAGACCTCGACGAGGCCTATTTTGGGCCATCCGAACCCAAAAAACAGGCCATTTCGTGTGAAGTGGATGATGCAAGTGATTGTAAGAACTGTGACTTACGCCGGTGTAGGGGGTGTAGGGGTGAAAACCTTGTTTTGAAAGACTTAAAATCAAATATAAAAGGGGAAGTAAGGAAAAAGGGCTTTTCACCCCTATCACCCCTAACACCCCTCGAACAGCGATTCTTTGACCTGACGGGGCACGTGCCGGGTGACGCTTGGGAAGGCGAGTTGCCGGATGACCATATTCCCGACGTCGGGAAAATGGTTGTCAGTCTCTTCGACGACGTCCAGCTGGCACGATCGATCCCATGGCCCGAGGTCATGCAGGCAGCTGCCGAAGAGCGAGCCTGGAACCGCAAAAGCACCCTTGCGCTGATGCACCCTCACCACGAGGGCCGTTTCGAGTGGTACGAACACCCAGTCACCAAAAAATGGCACAGCTATGCAACGCCGACCAACTGACGACCCGAACCTGACCCTCGCAGAACTCGCTGAGAGGGCCGAAGATGCCGACATCCGTACTTGGACTGCCCAAAGGGAGGAAAAACGCGCCAGAGGGCCTGCAAAGGGCCAAAAAAAGCCATTGCTGGAGCATCAGGTACAGAAACAAATTGCCTCAGGCCTCGAAACCGACGGTTTCATGGTCGTGCGGGTCAATTCCAGCACCATGATCGCCGAGTCCGGGACGCGCATGTCTGCCTACCGGGTCGTGAACATCAACGCCACCGCAGGTCACGCCGATCTGGTCGTCTACCGTCATGGACGGGTATGGATGCTGGAGATCAAACGCGATAAGCGCGGCAAGATGTCCGAAACGCAGGAACGCTTTGCCTCCTGCTGCAAACGCTACGGTGTGCCCTATGCCGTCGTGACCTGCCTCGACGAGGCCCGTAACTTCATCGCCAACAATCTGGACTGACACCATGACCGACCTCTACAGATCCGTAATGAGCGCCAGCGCTGCCGAGTGCGGCGTCGACGTGACCAAGTGCCTCGTGAGCGGCAAACTGCGCGACGTCGTGCGTGCCCGCCATATCGCGTGGTACATCCTGCACACGCACTTCGGCTGGTCACCCATGACCATATCGCGCAATGCGAAGTTCTTCTCCGACATCACCATCCGCTACGGCATCGGCCGCGTCGGCGACATGCCGGCGACCTCAAGCGTCGGGGACATCGTCGAGCGCGTACTGTCACGCGTTCATTAACCCTAACATTTCAGGCCTTGCCACGTGCGTAGGTTTGCTATATGGCAAGGCCGACGAAATACGACCCCGACACCATACTGCCCAAGATGGCCGAAGCCATCGAGAAGGGTATGTTCATCGAGCAGCTGGCGCACCATCTCAGCGTTGCCAAAGACCGCATCTATGAATGGGAGCAGGAATACCCTGAGTTTCGCGACGCGGTAAAGGCCATGCGCGACGCCTGCCAGAACCGAGTGTCCGACCTACTCGCCTCCCATGCCACCGAAGATCGACCAGGCAACGCCTCGGTCGCTATCTTCATTGCCAAGAACGTGCTGGGCTGGCGGGATCGCCAAGAGGTCGAGCAGACTGTCAAGGGCGACGCATCCATCACCGTGAACTTGGGCGGTGCTCGCTCTTCGGGCGAGCTCGATGCCGGCAACGCTTAACTTCGAGCTACACCCGGAGCAGGCTCGCATCTGGAACCACCGACGCCGTTTCAACGTCGTCAACTGCGGCAGGCGGTTTGGCAAGACCATCCTCGCCGAAGCAGTCCTCGCCGAGAACATCACGACGGGCGACCCTGCGGCATACTTCGCCCCCACGTACAAGATGCTGATGGAGGTCTGGCGCACTGTCAAGCGCGACCTGCAAGCCGTCATCCGTGAGACCAACGAGAGCGAGAAGCGCATCACGTACATCAACGGGGGCCAGCTGGATTTCTGGTCTCTGGATAACTTCGACGCCGTGCGAGGCCGCAAGTATCGCCGAGTGGTGATCGATGAGGCCGCGATGGTGCCCAACCTTGAGGAAGCCTGGACGATGGCCATACGTCCAACGCTTGCTGACTACAAGGGCGACGCGTGGTTCTTCTCCACGCCTAAGGGCCGCAACTACTTCTACCAGCTGGCGCAACGTGCGCAGACTGACGAGACGTGGAGTTACTGGCAGATGCCGACCGACTCCAACCCGTTCATCAGTCGTGACGAGATCGACGCCGCACGTGCCGAACTGCCATCGATCGTATTCCAGCAGGAGTTCCTCGCTGAGTTCATCGACGTACAGGGCGCCCTCGTCAAGCGCGACATGCTGACGTACATCAACAGCAACGAAGTGCCTGCTGATTTGAAGATCGGCATGGGCGTTGACCTTGCGATTAGCCAGAAGGAGACAGCCGACTACTCGGCTATCGTCATCGTAGGCTTCCACAA
>DNLG01000025.1 GCA_003488525.1 Bacteroidota bacterium
GTTTGGGGTTTGGGGTGTGGGGTGTGGGGTTAATTTTAGAGATGTCTAAATTCGTAGATGCGCATGTTCATCATTGGCCTTCTGTACGCGGGATTGCTGACG
Source organism: Bacteroidota bacterium (assembly GCA_003488525.1). GTDB lineage: Bacteria > Bacteroidota > Ignavibacteria > Kapaibacteriales > Kapaibacteriaceae > UBA10438. The sequence goes on from DNLG01000025.1 coordinate 103, forward strand.
GATCTTCCGATTTCGGTTCGAGATGTCGAGACACGACGCACCATTCGAGGTGCAATCGTGCGGTGTGGGGCGGCTGGTGCGATCACGGATTACCGCGGTATAGCGCTACTGAGAGAGTGTACAGATACCGTTGTTGTGAAAACCACCATGGCTGGATATGTGCCTCGAACGGACACCATCATCATCGGGAGCATTGGCGACACGCTGACGCTGTACCTTGCGCCGCGTTCGTTCGACGGGGCGCAGATCACGGTCACGGGGACGCGAACGGCCCAGCCGCGTGACGAATCACCAGCGTTGGTGTCGCTTACCGATCGTGACGCCCTTCGCGCCGTCCAGGCCTTGTCGATGGCCGAGGGTCTGTCCTTCCAGCCTGGCCTGCGTCTGGAGAACAACTGTCAGAACTGCGGCTTCACGCAGGTGCGCCTCAACGGTCTGCAGGGCCCATACACACAGATCCTCATCGACTCGCGGCCGGTGTTCTCATCACTCGCCGGTGTATATGGGCTTGAGCACATCCCGATTGAAATGATCGACCGGATCGAGGTCGTACGTGGTGCCGGCAGCTCACTCTATGGCGCAGGAGCTGTGGCCGGGACCGTCAATGTGATTCCGCGTGATCCGACGACCACTTCTCTATCGGCCTCATCCACCGGCTCGTGGCTGAATGGTCAGATTCCCGATGCGATAACCTCGCTGCGTGGAACGTGGGCCTCGGCTGATCTGAGTACGGGTGTCTCAGTCTTTGGCGTTACTCGTAGCCGCTCGGCGTACGATCATAATGGTGACGCCTTCAGCGAGGTGCCGCTGACCAGGACAACATCGGGCGGAGTGCGTGCAGTGCACGAGTTCTCTGAGCGTGACCGGCTGACGCTTGATGCGCACTGGATCCGCGAGTTTCGCAGAGGCGGCAATCTGTTTGACAGACCACCCTTTGAGGCCGAAATCGCAGAGCAGATCGATCATGCCATCGCTGGTGGCGCCGTCTCCTATGAGCATGCATTTGACGATCGTGCCTCGCGACTTCATCTGTACGTGTCGGCTCGATCAACCCGGCGAGCAAGCTACTACGGTGGCACCGGTGGGGATCCCGCAATGGCATCCGACGCAGCGCGCTTCTTTGGAACCACCGACGATGAGATCGGCGTAGCCGGAGTGCAGGCAACCACCCGGTCATGGTCCATCGGCACGGTTCCACTGCTCGTTATCGGAGGCGTCGAGATCCAGCATGCGGACGTCGATGACGCCATGCCCGGCTACGAGCGGCGCATCGAACAGCGCATCAACGACGTCGGATCCTATGCGCAGGTTCAGATCGCACCCGGCTCGAACATTTCAGTAGCTCTCGGGTTGCGAGCCGACGCACTTCGGATTGACGGAAGGTACCGATTCGACAGTCGTAGCAGTGAAACGGTCAGCACCTCGTTCTTCGTCCTGAATCCCCGCATCGCTATCATCGGACGCATCAACGATGACTGGCAGCTGCGCACGACGTATGCTTCGGGCTTTCGCGGGCCGCAGGCATTTGATGAGGATCTTCACATCTCCACCTTGCAGGGGGCTGCTAGACTTGTCCGCCTTGACCCCGGACTTCGGCCGGAACGATCGCACAGTATCACGCTGTCAATGGATGGAACCATGGCCACACCGACAACGGCGCTGGGTATCACGGCGGACCTGTTTGCAACGGTGCTGACGTCACCATTCGTCACCGCTCTGACGTCGGACTCTCTGCCGGGCAGCAATACCTCGATCGCCCGCAAGACCAATGGAGACGCATCATACGTGGCGGGCACGAATCTGGAAGTGCGCTATGCGCTTGCTCGGACCTTTGAGCTGACAACTTCGCTCACCCTGCAATACGCCCGATACGCAACCGCACAGGTTGTGGCTGAATCAAACCAGGGGGCTGTGATAACAACGCCGAACATACTTCGTACCCCGGATGTGTACGCGTCTGCCATTGCCACGTGGATGCCGACAAGTGCCCTCACCTTCGATGCATCATGCGTACTGACAGGTCCGATGTGGGTGGTCAATGAGCGTCTGATCGAACGTTTCCGCACGCCCTGGTTTGCCGACCTTGGAATACAAGCGACCTACGCTACGCAACTCGGCAACGTGGGCGTGACGTTGGGGCTGGGTATCGCAAACATCCTTAACGCCTACCAGCGCGATCTCGAACGCGGCTCCCAACGCGATGCTGCCTACTTCTGTGGTCCGCTGCGTCCACGCACAATTTCCTGCTCTATGGGGGTGAGATGGGAGTGAACCTCACGCATTCAATGCAAGACTACCTCAAGACCATCTACATGCTGACGGCCGATCATACCCGTGTACCAACAACCCGGATAGCACAGACGCTCAATGTTCAGCCGGCTTCCGTGACATCCATGATCAAGAAGCTCGCCGACTGCCATCTGGTTGATCATCAGTCCTATCATGGCGTTGCACTGACCGAAAGCGGGCGTTCGGCCGCACTTGAAATGATTCGCCATCATCGTCTTCTTGAGACGTACCTTTCGACGGCGCTCGGATACGACTGGGCAGATGTACATGAGGAAGCAGACCGGCTGGAGCATTACATCAGCGAGGAATTCGAGGATCGTATAGCCTCGCTTCTGGGCAACCCGCTGTATGACCCGCATGGCGACCCGATCCCGGGTCGAGATGGCGTCCTGCCGCCCACCCCTCGACTGTGCCTGCTGGACGTTCCAGCGCCAGCCACCGTCGTGATACGCCGCGTTGACAGTTCGCAGCGGGACGCTTTGGTCTTTCTCTCAACGAGAGGTATCACGATCGGTGCAACCTGCACAGTCGTGCAGAAGGCATCTTCATACGTCGTGATCGACCTGGCCCCCACGAGCAAGACCATTCGCCTGCCAAACGCGATCGGTCAGCGCATCTTTGTCGACCGGGTCTGACAGCGGTACCTGCAGAGCCCCTTTCAGCCAATCTGAACCAGCGGCGTATCTTTTTCCGGTCTTGTGTCTCCTTTCTCCCATGGGCGCTACTGAGCCCGTTTTTTCACCAACGAGAAAGGCACAACAATGATTCGATTCATCTGCGCAAGCATCCTGATGATGGGGCTGGCACTGCAGTCTCCGGCCATGACGACGGGTGGGACGCGTCCTGCCCTTGAGGTAACGGAAGTGCATGACTGGGGCACGGTTCGCGCACCGAAGAGCGGCTATCTCACGGCCGAGATACGATTCAGGAATGGGGCTGAGCAGGGCCCGCTGGAGATCTTGGAGGTCAAACCCGGGTGCGGCTGCACGACGGCCGAACTCGGACAGAAGGTTCTTGCCCCCGGTGAGGAAACTGTGGTTCGTGTGAAGCTGAACATCAACGCTTCCCAGAATGGACCGTTGCAGCGCAGTGTTGCCGTGCGCAGCGTGCATGGTTCAGATACATCCCAGCAGAGCGTTACGCTCAAGGTTGACATTCAGCGCCTGGTGTCGATCTCCCCTGCCGGTTTTGCTGCGATCAACGACGCCAGGGTTGGATCGCCGGCCAGAACCACCATTTCGATTGTGAACCCGGGTACGCTGCCGGTAACCGTTTCGAATGTTCGCGCAGACGATGGCATGACGGTGGACATCCCCGAGGCGATCGTCCTTGCACCAAAGGAGCAGCGCCAGGTAACGCTTGTCTATACTCCAACGAAATCCGGGCGCTTTCAGAGTATGTTGCGATTCACATCAAGCGATGGTAAGGAATCTGATGATATTGAGATTCCAACCTACGGCACAGCTCTAAACTGACGTTTCAATGAAGAACGGTCTCCGCGATGACCCGGCGTTTCTCGAAGCACTGTCGCTACACCACGACGACCTTGCTCGCTTTGCGCGATCGCTTACGCGGTCGCGTGATGATGCGCAGGACCTCGTCGCGGAGACCATCTTGAAGACTCTCGAGTCATGGAACTCGGTGCGTGATCCCCAGGCATTCCGTACGTACCTGTTCCGCACTGCACACCGCGTGTATATGCGCCAGCAGCTGCGCCGACGACTCTTCCATCCGTGGCCGGAGGATTTGGACATTGTAGCATCGGATCCACAGCCCGATACGCAGACGGATGCATCTCTGGTGCGGGCCATGCTGCAGCGGCTACCGGCGCAGTATCGTGAGTGCCTTGTCATGGTTGACGTACTGGGGTGGACACCTGCTGAGGTTGTTGAGATTCACGGGGGAACCGTTGGCGGCCTGAAAGCCCGTCTACTGCGCGCCAGAGAGGCGCTACGCAAAGAAGCAATGCGAGGTCAACATGAGTAGCGAGCACTTTGATCTACTTCGTTCTGTACGCAATGAAGAGGTCGACATTTCGCTGGAACAGTCTCTGCTTCGAGCAGAAGCACTTGAATCACGCAAGCGCAAATCACGCCGAACGATGCTTGCGCTGGGTCTGATATCGGCCGTACTCATTGCGATACTGGTCCGCGTGTACGAGCATACCGACCCGCAGTCTCATGATCGCTCGTTTGAGCCGTCTGCATCTGTAAATGCCCCGCCGGCCGATACCCACGCGTCTGTAACCGTGGCCGAACGCGCCGCGCCGCATCGAACCGTCGCCGCGTCACCGATCCCGCGACGCCTGACTCTCAGCACGCCGTCCTCCTTCATGCCGCTTCCCGTCATCATTGCTAGTTGGGAGGTGCAGCAGCGACTCGCGATCGACGTACGAGCCATTGAGACCATTCTTTCGATCATCGGCTCGGGTGATCGCGTAGTGTCGGCCGATAGTGCCGGCAACACGGAGACATGCCTATCGATCACGTGTGCCGGCGGGGACCTGCGCAATATTGTCTGCACCGCCCCTTCACCTTCGCCTGTTCGCGTCACCAATGCTGACGGTGCGCTTCTGTACGACATTGAGCGCGTCGATGGCCGAAAGCCAAGCAACGCTCAGATCGCGATCCGCGTTCGCTCAAGTCGGGGTAACCTACTGCTCTGGTACGAGGCCGACAGTATCCTCCGCCAGAAGCTTACGGCTGATGCGTATCCGTCAACCATCCTCCCGGTTCGGTCCTCGTGGCTGCAGCCGGACAGAACGGCCGTCGTCGACCTTTCCACCGGTAACAGTCCATGGCAGAACGTTACCATTCACACGGCCGATGGCAGACCGATCGATGCACCCAGACAATGGGTATCTCATCAGGACGGCACAACCCAGCTGCGGATCAGTAATGTACGCGCTGCAACGTACGACGTGCGAATCACCCGAACGGATGGCAGCATGGAGCGCTTCCTCCATGTTGTACGCTGATGTGAGGTGTGAGGTGTGAGGTTTGGGGTGTGGGGTGTGAGGTGTGGGGTGTGGGG
>DNLG01000133.1:0-5839 GCA_003488525.1 Bacteroidota bacterium
CGCGCTTGCGCGCTTCCCTCCGCAGGTTTCCCTCCGCCTCGGCTTCCCTCCGTGGATGTCGTGGGGAAAATCTGTGCCTATCCCCGGCGGCTGAATTCCTAGATTGAGGGATGAGTCAAAATCTGCCACAGCGGGGCTCGGTCCTGACGATTGAGGACCCGGTCGGTAATGTACCGCCCCATTCCACAGATGCTGAAGTTGCCGTTCTTGGAGCAATGCTTCTCGACCGGGAGGCTGTAGCCAAGGTTGTCGAAGTTCTCGACGCGGAGTGCTTCTATCACGAACGCCATGTGCGGATCTTCAAGGCCATGATGGCGTTGTTTGAGCGCGGAGTAACGATCGATATCGTTTCGCTGGCCGATCAGTTGCAGCGGGAGGGGGCTTTGGAGATCGTTGGCGGAATGTATGCCATTACGGAGCTGACCATCAGGACAGTTTCGGCCGCGAACGTTGAGCACCATGCCCGCATTGTGCTCGAGAGGTTTCTCAAGCGCCAGCTGATCAAGGTTGCAGGAGAGATCATCCGTGACTCGTTTGATGACACGACGGATGCACTTGACGAGGTGGACCGAGCCGAGCAGCGCATTTTCGACATTGCCGAACGTCGACTGCGCCGGTCGTACATGGGCATGAAGAAGCTGACGAAGGATGCCATCGAGCGAATCCTATCAATGTCCTCACGCGACAGCGACGGTATCACGGGCGTTCCTTCAGGGTTCACGCAGCTTGATCAGCTACTGAGCGGTTTCCAACCGTCAGACCTGGTGATCGTGGCCGCACGCCCGTCGATGGGGAAGACGGCCTTCGCCCTCACCATCGCCCGCGAGGCGGCCCGGCGCGGCAAGGCCGTTGGCGTGTTCTCGCTGGAAATGTCCGCTCAGCAGCTCGTGCTGCGTCTGATCTCTGCCGATGCACAGGTGGGCTTGCAGGCGCTGCGCAGTGGACGTCTTTCCGGCAATGAGATGCACGAGATCGTCACACGCATCGATGACCTTATGAATGCCAAGATATTCATCGATGATTCGGCTGCCCTTTCTCCTGTCGAGTTCCGTGCAAAGTGTCGACGCATGAAGGTCGAACACGGCATCGACATGGTGATGGTCGACTACCTTCAGCTGATGCATGCACCAAAGGCTGAAAGCCGAGAGCGCGAGATCTCGACGATCTCGCATGCCCTGAAGGCCGTTGCCAAGGAGCTGAACATCCCCGTCATCGCCCTGTCGCAGCTGAACCGTACGCTTGAAGCCCGGTCCGACAAGCGTCCAATGCTTTCTGACCTTCGAGAATCGGGCTCCATCGAGCAGGATGCCGATGTGGTGATGTTCATTCACCGTCCGGAGTACTACAAGATCATGACGTTCGACGATGGCAGGTCCACCGAGAACATTGCCGAGATCATCGTCGGTAAGCAGCGTAATGGTCCAACTGGTGACGTACGCCTCTTCTATCAGAAGGAGCTTGCCGCGTTCCATGATCTGACCTACCATCGAGATGCGTTTGATGCGCCCCCTGATGCAGGAATGCTCGACGATGCAGGCCCGGCGTTCTGATGATGCAAACGGCGAGAAACAATCGCCCTGCACGTTGTAGATTCCGCACACTTTGCCATTCCGAGGAGAAGTGATGAAGCAACTGTTTACTCTGTTGTGCACCGCAATGGTTCTATCGGCAACGCTGATGGCACAGGATCCCGTGCTTCAGCTGGAAGCGCCGCGCGGGGGAGTGACCTTCTACACCACGCGTGATACAGTCATTGAGATCCGCTGGATCGGAGTCGATGATACGGTGGCTGTCAAACTCGACTATACCACGGACAATGGACGTCGGTGGACGGTGATCGAGGATAGTGCCAGGGGGCTTACCTATCCGTGGAACGTGAAGGGACTTGCGCCAACGTCAACCTACCGCGTGCGCGTCTCACAGTTGCGTCCACCGGGAGCCGAAGACCAGGTGGTGTATAGCGGCCACAACAGTGCCGTTGTTGATGCATGGTGGAACCCGGCCAATACCCGCGTGGTGAGTGTTGCAGCAGAGGCACACATCTGGGATGCGATGCAGAGCTCATCCGATCCTCTGGCCGCCCTGCCCGGGGGGCGCACGCAGTTCACCTCCGTGCGCTGGAGTGCTGATTCAACAACGATCGTTGCCGGATCCGAGGATGGGGAAGATGGCAAGGTCGAGGTGTTCGACGTCGCCTCGGTGACCAGCACGCTGGCGCTCAACCTCGATACATCGGTCATGAAGGTCGAAGTCGATCCAACGGCATCGTGGATCTTCATCCAGTCACTTGCGCCACGCGTGCAGATCCACCGTCTGCGACCGGCCATTTCCAATGGGCCGACGCTTTTCATCGGATCGAACGTATCGGACATTGCTCTGAATGCCGACGGTTCGCGCGTTGCGGTCTCGGCGGATGCCAATGCTCGGGTGTACTCCCGACTCGGCGGTTTGCCGGTGACGTTCAATGCGCACGGCATCGGCGGTGCTCAGGCCGCTGCATTCAGTCCAGACGGAACACGCGTGTGCAGCATCGGTGGTGACCTGACGACGCGGATGTGGAATTCCGCCACCGGCGTTGAGTTCTGGAATGCGACCGATAAACGTGAGGGCGTTCGCTGCGTCGCCTATTCGTCCGACGGTAGTCTTGTTGCCGTTGGGATGGCCGACTCATCGATCAAGGTGTTTCGTGCCGATAGTGGGATTCTCGTCTGGAGGTTCACGAACTACCGAGACAATGTGCGCATGGTGCAGTTCTCGCCCGATGGGGCCTACATAGCAGGTGCCTCGGATGACAACTTCGCACGCGTTCACGATCTGACCACGGGCGAGCTGAAGGCTGCGTTCCAGCATCGCGACAACGTAAATCTGGTACGCTGGTCCAATGCCAGCGATCGGCTGCTGACAGCGTCGGATGATGGAACAGCACGTATCTGGCAGGTCACCTCGATCGTTCTGCAATCCGATACCACCGAGCAGTTCACGATCGCTCCGCCCCCTCCGGCATTCGTTCGATTCGTTGCCACGGGGGACACGTTGAATATTGAGGAAACAACAACGATCACTGTCCGCACCGAGAACCCGCAGTTTCTTGGTCTTGCCGAGGTCGACAGCGTGCGCCTTCGCCTGGCGTATGACCCTTCGATGCTCTTCCGCACATCATCGTCGATTCCGCTGACGGTGATCGATGATGTTTTTAATGGTCGGAGCAAGCAGTTCCTTATCTGTACGGTGCCACTCGATACGGTAGCCAAGGATCTCTTCACGGTCAGCTTCCAGGCCACACTGGGTCAGGACAGCGTCACGAGACTGATGTTTGACAATGTCGCCCTTATCGGCAAGGGTCCAGGCGCACGCGTCGAGGTTCTGAGCGATACGATCCTTGTGCGTGGGATCTGCCGCATCGGCGATGGTCCGCGCATGTACAACGCCAACGGCGCTCCGCTGGCGATCGTCTCTCGCCCCCTGCCGGACGGTATTGCATTGGATTGTACGCTGAGCGAGTCGGCCACGGCAACACTTTCGGTCTATGATGTGCGTGGCGCGCTCATCATGCGTGATCGCACGACTGGCGATGAGGAACGATCCCGACGAATGCGGCGTGTTGTGCCGGCACACCTTCTACATGGCGTTGCACTCGTGACGCTGACAACGCCTACGCAGTCGACTACGGCGGTGATCATTGACGGAGGCCGACCATGACCAAGCGGATCTCTGCGCTTCTACTGGCGGTTCTCCTGGCAACACCGGTGCTGACAGCTCAATGGTGGAAGGTCACCCTTCCGGAAGACGTCTGGCTTACACAGGTCGGTATCACGGCCCATGGCGCGTATCTCATGCATGATGCGCGGTTTTCGCTTCCGCAGGCACCAATGTGCTGCGAGCCGTATCAAAGTTCAACGGCCGGCTCGATGTCGGTCTCTGCCTTTGTGCGTCAGGAGATCACCAAGCATGTCCGTCTGAATATTCGCGGGTCATACGTTCCGATGGCCGGGACATTCACGCAGGATCAATCGATCTTTGTCACGGGCGCGATCAGGGGGCTCACGCGCTCCACACTGGAAACATCGATGACCTTTGTCGGTGGTGAGATCCTGGCCGATGTGCGTGTTGCCGATCCCATCCGGCTGATGGCCGGCGTGACGATCGGAACTCTTTCGGGGGCAACGTTCTCGCAGCGTGAAGACCTTATTCAGCCGGGAACGGGCACCTTCGAGAATGGACGCCGCACACGCAACGAATCCAGGGGTGTTGCCCTGCAAAACGTCAGCACCAGTCACATGGGCGCTACCTTCGGTGTGGGGTATGATATCCCCATGACCGAGAACCACTCGGTTGTGGTTACCCCTGAGTTTCTGTACACGGCGGCACTTGGTGACAACATCAGTGGCGTTTCGTGGCGAACAAACATGGTGCGCCTCGGAGCCAGCATTGCGTTCTCACTCAACGCACCGCAACCGCCGACGCCGGTCGAACGACGTCGCGAAGAGATCGTCGACTCGCTTATTGTGCGTATCGCGCCCGATGCCGAGGAGTACCGCACGAAGGGGCAGGAGAGAATTGTGCTCGATACGGTGGTCGACGCCGACCTGGTGGTCATCACCGAACGCGTCTCGCGCATCGATACGGTCTACATCCCCGAGCCCCCTGTCATCAATGCAGCCATTAGGGCCAGAGCGATCGATGAAAAGGGAGCGTTGCAGGACGTGTTTACGATCAACGTCACCACCCAGTATGTGACCGAAGCTCTACCGATCCTGCCGGCGATCTTCTTCGATGGTCAGTCGATCACGATCTCTCCACGCTACCGCCAGGTGAGCAAGAGCAGCGAATTTGATCTGCCTTCCGTCCCTCCGAGAACCACGTCGGTTCACCGGGAGATCCTGAATATCCTCGGTGAGCGCCTCAAACTCTCGCCGGCGATGACCATTCAGCTGCGCGGTACGGCGGATCCGACAACGGAGAACGCCGACTGCAATCTTGCCCGGTCTCGAGCCGTTGCCGTTAAGGATTATCTGACCCGCGTCTGGGGCATCGAAGATGCACGCATCACCATCACGGCAGGGGCCGGCTCGTGTGCGCCCGACCGTGTGACGCGTCGGATGTCGGAAGAAGGGTATGCAGAGAACCGTCGCGTCGAGATCTCGTCGAATGACCTTGCGCTGCTTGCTTCCGTGGCCAAGCGCCGATTCAACGAAGCACGCACGGTCAATCCCCCGCGTCTTCAGTTCGACCCTGCCGGGACAAGTACCAAGTTCATCACGGACTGGACGCTTGAGGCTCGCAGCGGACAGACGCAGCTGTTCTCAAAGTCCGGCAAGGGGCTCCCGGAGGTGGTAACGCAGGACCTTCCGCTGACAACGGCCGAGCTCATGACCAGCGGCATGCCGGTCGATGTCGAGCTCAAGGTGAAGGGTATTCGACGCTCGTCGGCCGAGGCTACGACCAAGATCAACGTCCGCAAGGACACGGCAAACATTGAGCTCGAACGTCTCACGCTGACGCTTTTCGAAGTGGCCAGCGACGAGATCTCCGCCATCGCCGAAGAACAGATAAAGTCCTTCGTCGAAAACGTCCCAGCCGGTTCCACCGTTGTGGTTCGTGGCTTTGCCGACATGCTCGGTAATGCCGAGTTCAACAAGAAGCTCTCCCAGAAGCGTGCCGAATCGGTCTGCGCGACCATCCGCAAGCATCTTCGCAAGCGCGTCGATCTGCAATGCAATGACATTGCAACGGATCGTTTCCCGCCGGGGATCGAATCATACAACACACCCGAAGAACGCTTCCTGAGCCGTACAGTGCAGATCGAGGTGAAGAAGTCGAGGAAATAGGTACTGGGTAC
>DNLG01000133.1:5994-19276 GCA_003488525.1 Bacteroidota bacterium
GGTACTGGGTACGGAGAGTTACAAACGTGGAGCAGTTTTGAGCATTCGATTTTTCTGGACGGTTCTGCTACTCATGGGCGCTGCGCGTCTTGAGGCGGTGACGCTCGACGAGATCGTCGCCCGGCATATTCATGCCAGGGGTGGACGCTCGGCGCTCAACTCCGTGCGTTCCGTCCACATGATCGCCGATGTGTCGACGCAGTACGGTACGCAGATGACGATAGAACGGGTGATCCAGCGCGGTCGGAAGATGCGCGACGTCAACACCTACGAGGGGAAGACAACCATCGAGACGTTTGATGGACAGAGGTCGTGGCTCCTGATGATCCCCGAAAAGACTGCCACGTACCTTTCGACACACTCGGCTGATCACTTTGAACTGTTCGCAGACATAGATGGAGAGTTCGTTGATGCGAGTGCAAAGGGGCTCACTGCTTCCTACGTCGGGTCGTCAAAGCTGGAGGGCGTTCCGGTTCACTCGATCAACATTGTCGACGCACAGGGTCTGCAACGAACGTACCACATCGATACCACAACGTATCTCGTCCACTCGGTAACGATTCTGTGTCGTGAGCATCCAAGCGAGGAGGAAACGATCCGTTATCTCGATTACACGGCACTCTATGGCGTGGCATTCCCCAAGGGGTACCTGGTGCGTCAGGGCGGATCGGTGCTCAGCATAGAGATCCAGCACTGGAAGACAAACGCTCTTTGCGGCGACTGGATGTTCACGCCGGAAGCCGTGAGCGCTCCGGGTACGCTACCGGGAGTTGCCATTCGTGCGTCCAGCGCGCCGATGGTGAAGAATGCCGACGGAAGCACGTCGCAGCTGGCTGATCCGCCGATTGATGATTCGACGATGATCGACGAAGAACCCACCTACAGCGACGAGCAACTGGCAAACGTCGTCGTCTATCCGCTCGCCGCTCGCCTGAATGCCATTGAAGGTACCGTTCTGGTGGCGGTGCTTCTTGGACTCGATGGAAAGATCGAGCGTATGGCCGTTCTTGAATCACCCCACCCTCTGCTGAGCGATGCTGCTGCGTTCGGCGTATCGGCGCTGACGTTCACACCGGCGATGCTCCACGGAAGCCCCCTTCGCGTGTGGAAGAAGGTGCCGATCGACTTCCGGCTGCAGTGATGCGGCCGTCGTTGCGAGGCTGATCCTACCGCAGCTGCAGTTGACTGCTGCACACGTGCCCGGCGGCATTACGCGTTACCACCAGCACCAGGCCAGAGAGTTCAAGGGGCACACCAGTAACACTGACGTCCGCGCTGCTCCAGAGAAGCCGACCCGTTAGGTCGTAAACATCAGTACGACCAGTGCAGGGCCCCTCACCGAAGTTTTCATGCACACCCGTCGTGCCTGCCGTCGTGAACATGGCCGCCGTGCTCCACTGACCGGTCCCGGCCAGATTAAGGCCGCGAGCACGCCAGTAGTAGGTCCTGCCTGCTTTGAGTGGCGGCGTCCATGCCAGGCTTGTGTCTCCTGCCTTGCGCACGGTAGATGTTCCGAAGCTCGCAAGCGAGTCGACCTCGATCTCATAGCCCTTGTCCACCGCCGCTGGACGTGTCCACTGAAATCGCGGACGGGTGGTCACGCCCGTTGCACCGTCGGCAGGGAACACTGCCAGGGGCGAAGGGGGCACACCATACGTTCTGAAGCTCACCAGCGCAGAGTCGGATGTCATGGCTGAGCGGTACGATGCGCGGATGGAGCCGAAAAACTGTGTTGACGCGGTCAGCGTCGGCAGTGTCAGACTGGTGTCGCTCACTACCGTATCAACAACCATCAGCGGAGTCTTTGTGGCCATACTCCAGAGACGCACGCGGTAGGACGTCGTAAACGCGCCCGGTATGGAGTAGGTCGAGCTCGACCAGCGAAGCACGGTCGCCGTCGGCACGCTGGTGTCCGACAAGGCTGGTTGCAGCACCCTGGGCAATGCCGGCACTGGATCTCCAACGTGCAGGCTCCATTTGTCGGATTCGCCCGATGCACTGACGACCTTCCAGTCATAGAGGCCAGGGGGCAGATCGATCGTTGCGCGCCAACCGGTTAGGTTCTCACGGATGATGACCGGTGAAGATGGTGTGGACCGCGGAGTGATCTCCAGGCGGACGGGCGAAGCTGAGCTTGTGGCCCATACGAAGTCATCGGTTGACGCAACACCGACGCTGCCGCGTGCCGGCCGAAGATTCACAGGACGCAGTGGCATGATGAGGCGACTCGTACCGTCGCTGACCAGTTCGACGTAACTGTGAGGAGCGATCCCCGTGTGCTTGGTCACGACGCCACCGGGCCAGTAAACTGTAATGCTGTCGACTGTTGCAGCGGCACTCAGGCCAACATGCAGGTCCTGGGTCATCTGTGACATTCGACCACCGCTAACCGTGCCCGGCAGCCAGCGGTGGTAGCGCTTCTGTCCGGCTGCGACAACCATCCGAGCCCCATATCCTGACAGGTGCTTACCTGCACGTGTGTCGCGCAGGCGCACCGTCACCGATGCGCCGTTCTTGGGTAGATCATTGCGAAACAGCTTCACACTCTCGGTGCCGCTGGCACAGAGAAGATCAAGATCCCCATCGCGGTCGAAGTCACCGCGTGCGGCCGTCCATGCGCCATGGATGAACATGCCCGACTGCCAGGTCACATCACGAAAGGGCTTTGTCGGATCCGTCGAGCCAAGGTAGAGGTGCGACGGACGATTGGCACCGGCTCCAAAGGATTCATAGGAGATCTGCCCGTGCCACACATCGAGAGAGCCGTCATGATCCATGTCGGCCATGCACAGACCGGCGTTCATCTCTTTGAACTTGATGCCATGCCAGTCGAGCACGCCGCTCGACGAAACATCGTACCAGTTGGTGAAGCGCGGACTGGATGCCGTTGCGGTATTTCGAAGAACAAGCGATGGATTGGAATACTGTGCTCGTGAATCAGGATGTCCGAGATTACCGACCAGCAGATCCACAAGGCCGTCGCCGTTCACATCGCCCCATTCCGAACCCATTCCATGTCCGAAGTACTGTGGTTGCGTTGTTGGAATGCCGATCGCCCCCGTTGCCGATGAGACCTCGGTGAACGTGCCATCGCCGTTATTGCGATACAGCCGATCGGGAGCAAGACGATATGTCGCCACGAAGATGTCCGTGCGTCCATCGCTGTTGTAATCACAGAGCGACGCACCCCAGGTGTCGTAGTATGGGGCTGGTTCTCCGAGCGCTAGCTTCGATGGTACCGTCACGTCCGTGAAGACCATGCCGCCATCGTTGCGCCAGAGCTTGTCCTGGTAGTATACCTCGCTGCCGTTGACCGTGGAGCGCCCATTGGCGATGAACAGGTCTAGATCTCCGTCCTGCTCAATATCAAGCCACAGGGCCGTTACCGTTGGGGCATTGTTGATGATCTTGGAATCGGCCGTGACGTTGCTGAAAAGCCCCTTGCCGTCGTTGCGCCAGAGCTGATCGTTCCCGAATCCCTGCGTGATAAAGACGTCCGCATCGCCGTCGTTATCGACATCGCCCCATGCTGACGGTGCGCCCGGCAGCGGCAAGCTGACGGCGCGGAATCCACGTCCGCTGTCATTCTGAAAGAACCGACCTGCGAGGCAGACGTCGTCATATCCGTCACCATTCCAGTCGACCACCGAAACCTGATCCGAGCGAAGGGGCTTGCCATCTGCGCCCAGAAGTCCCACTGCCGCTGTAACGTCGATCATCGTTGCGGCCGGGCGCATATCAAACGGACGGTCCACCACAACGCGCACCATGTAGTCGCCACGGGCCTGGTAGTAGATCCCCGGAATGTTTAGGAAGTTCGGATTCGGCGTGACCGGATCGTACTGAAACGAGGTTATGGGGGACTGTCCGTTGTTATCCTGACCCCAAAGCGGTCCGCCCGAGCGAACCACGTGTTGGATAACGATGCGGTCGGTACCGTCAAGCATGACGTTGTGTGCGGAGAAGTCGACCTCGACCCACCCTTTGCCGGTGACCTTGACGTCGGCCTCCGCCAGCGTGTTATACGAAAAGCAGTACTGCGTCGGAGGGATCGTTCCCTCAGACGCGTCGCCGGTGATGCGAACAACGTCGGTTCCCGTTCCGGACGTGTAGTAGATGAGCACCTTCCGAACAATGCATGGCTCAGTCAGCGGCAGGATCACCGATTCCTCCCAGCCATCGTTCAGTGCCGGAGTGGCTGCTGCGGTGCCGTTATCCTTTCTAACCGTGTCGATGGAGCCGATGGCCGGCGTGGATACGATGCAGCCGACGATCAGCCAGAGGAACAGCCAGCGGAACGGAGCGACAGGTTTGGTTGATGTCATGACGGGTCTCTCCTGAGATGAGGCCCTAATCTACACCGACGAATTCACCTGTCACATCATCACAGGGCTGAGATCGCTACGATGTATCGTTGAGCGATCAGATACAGCGCCACTGCCAGTCCGGTGACATTGAGCACCGGGAAGACCCATGCTATTGCCGAGGAGCCTGGCCCAACCGGATGCAGGATCGCGAAGCTGCCGGTCTTCGGCGAAAGGTCATTCAGCTCCACCTTGGAGACCCGCACATCAAGTTCCTCACTGCGGCGAATAAGGAGCTTCAGTCGGCGCGTTTCGCGCAGATACTCGATGCCCCACAGAGAGAGCAGGATAAAATAGATCATGGTCTGCCCGGACCTGAAGTCGCGCAGCTGGTCGTGATCGATCAGCGAGAGCCACTGCAAGGCATAGATCAGGATCCAGTAGCATCCCGCAAACGAAAAACACAGTCGGACCAGACGTCCGAAGAGTGCATGCTGCGGGTCATAGACGGTAGTGACGGACGGGTGAAGATTCATGGCTGTCGTAAAAAAAAGAAAGGGCGCAAGCGTCAAACGACGATTGCGCCCGGTAGGTTCACGGTGTGATGCAGAACATTATTCTGCGGCGGCTTCCTCTGTCGGTGCTTCTTCGGCTGCTGCAGCTGGGGCCTCTTCGACGACCGGAGCCTTGGCCGCTTCTTCCTTGGCCTTGGCACGGTCTACGCGCCGCTGCTTCAGGCGCTGATAGCGAGCCGTGGCAACTTCCTTGTGCTTGACAACGGCGGCTTCGATTTCTTCGGGCGTTGCACCCTTGAAAGCCATGTGCTGACGCAGAAGGACGCCTTCACGACTGAGGATCTGGCGGACAATGTCCGTCGGTTGTGCACCGACTGACAGCCAGTGGATGGCACGTTCGGTCTCGATAACAACATGCTTAGGTGTTGTCATCGGATCAACGTACCCAATGCGTTCAATAGATGCGCCGTCACGACGAGCGCGTCCGTCGATCGCAACGATGTCGTAGAAGGGGTGCTTCTTACGACCGCGGCGACGCAAGCGGAGTTTTACCATGTGTTCTCCTGATGAGAAATGGTGGGGGAAAAATGGAAATCAGCGGCGTGCTCCAAAGGGAAGATTTGGCATGCGGTTACCCATCATGTTGGCCATCTTACCCTTTGTCATGTTCCGCATCATCTTTTGCATGTCTTCGAATTGCTTGATCAGTCGGTTCACGTCCTGGATCGACGTTCCGCTGCCAGCGGCGATCCGCTTGCGGCGGTTGCCGTTGAGCAGGCGTGGGTTCTGACGTTCCTGCTTGGTCATCGAGAGGATCATCGCCTCGACGCGGCCGAAGGCCTTGTCATCGATTTCCACGCCACGCAGTGCCTTGTCAACCCCGGGAAGCATCCCGAGAAGGTCGCGAAGCGACCCCATCTTTTTGATGAGCTTCATCTGGTCGAGAAAATCCTCGAACGAAAACTCGTTCTTGCGCATCTTCTCTTCGAGCCGCTCAGCCTCTTTCTCATCGATCTGTGACTGGGCCTTTTCGACCAGCGTCACGATGTCGCCCATGCCCAGGATCCGCGAAGCGATCCGTTCGGGATAGAACGGCTCGAGCTGATCAATCTTTTCACCGACACCAACGTATTTGATCGGCTTGCCGATAACGGCACGGATCGAAAGAGCCGCTCCGCCACGCGTGTCGCCGTCAAGCTTCGTCAGTACGACGCCGGAGAGTTCCAGTCGGTCGTGGAAGGCCTGGGCCGTGTTGACCGCGTCCTGACCCGTCATGGCGTCACAGACAAAGAGGATCTCATGCGGCTTGAGCAGGTCGCGCAGATCCGCCACCTCCTGCATCATCTCTTCGTCGATGGTCAGACGGCCGGCTGTGTCAACGATCACGTAGTCGCGCCCGTACTTCTTGGCATATACCAGCGCCTCAGCGGCGATCTCAGCTGGTTTAGCCCCTTCTTTAGAAAACACCGGAAGAGACATGCTCTGTCCGAGCATCTTCAGCTGGTCGACGGCGGCCGGACGGTAGATGTCGCAGGCCACCAGAAGGGGCTGACGTCCCTTCTTCTTCAGCGTGTGGGCCAGCTTGCCGCAGAAGGTGGTCTTGCCGGAGCCCTGAAGGCCCGCAACCATCACGATCGTCGGCGCCTGGGGTGCTGTTGCAAGGTCAACCTTGGACGAACCCATGAGCGAGACCAGCTCGTCATGGATCAGCTTGATCATCAGCTGTCCGGGCAGGACGTTGCCTTTGACCTCGAGACCGAGCGACTTCTGCTTGACGTCGTCGATGAAGGACTTCACAACGCCAAAATTGACGTCGGCGTCCAGCAGCGCGCGGCGTACCTCCGTCAATGCTTCATTGACGTTGTCCTCGGTCAGCTTATTCTGACCACGGATGGCTTTGAGGGCGTACTCGAGTTTGTCGCTGAGTGATTCAAACATTGCGGTCAACTAGGAAAAAGGGACCGCAAAGATACACATCAGCGTCCGATTACGAGGGTAGAAGTCGCAAGAATCCGACCGGTGATCGTCCGGATGACCACTTGGTAGCTGCCAACCGACAGAGAATCAACGCTGATTCCGGCCACAAAGCCGCCGCTCGCGGGCGAAAGCGTGCCTGAACGGACTTCCGTGCCACGCACATCAATGATGCTGAAGGAGGGGGCGAGCGGGGTCTCTGTCAACGGAATGAAGATCTCTGCCACGTCTGACGACGGGTTTGGATGCAGGCGTGTGGCACCGGTGACGATCACATCGTCATCGACCGAGGTCTCACCCGGAGGATCGATCGCTTGGATGTTGGAGTTGACCGTGCCGTTAGGGTCGACAAGGATCACCGCCAGTGCGGGGCCTCCGCCGTTCTTTGACGGGTCGGCGAAACCTGTGGCGATCATCATCGTCGCGCGCGCCGCACCGCGGAAGTCGCACAGAAAGCCCTTCAGTTTCTTGCCTTCACCATCGTTCATCCATACGGTGTCGGTAGCAGGCTCTGTCTCAATGTAGGCTGGCGTAGCGCTGCCGTAGGAAAGCTTCGTGGCATAGCTGACCTTTGAGCTGGCAAACGATACCGTCGGAGCATCCGTGACGGCATGAAGCGTGCGCACACCGGTCTTTGTTGTGCTGTTCTTTTCCAGAGCGCCGTCGAGCACCAGCAGGCGGAAGCCCGGTGCGACACCGTCCGGGTTCTTGGCAAACTTTGATGTATCACTCACGCCAAGGGCAACGATCGTATAGGTGCGCTGCGGACGCAGCGGCTCGAGGGTGATGGTTGCGATCGTGTCTTTGTAGGCCGTCGAGGTGGCAGGGGCAAGACCGATGACCAGCGGTGTGTTGGCCGGCGCGTCAACGAAAGCCGATGCCTTGCGGAACGCTACGTTGTCGAACGTCTTTACGCCGTTGAGCCAAAGATCGACCACTCCGAAGGCAGGATCGGCCGAAGCATGGACGACCTGCACGCGCGACTTCTGGGAGCCGGCGATGAGCGGGGAGCGCACGATACGCCCATCTTCAAGGACGTTCAAGAGGGCAAGCGTATCGGTGCTCTTGGCATTGTCATTTGGGGTCTTGAAGCCACTGACTACGCAGACCAGAATGTTGCTGCCAAGACCGGCAAGGTCGACGTTGAACGATGCCAGGACCTTGGACTTGTCGCCGACCTTTGTGAAGTCGATCACGGTTGCCTTGCGGTCGAGCACGACCGCAGTAGCCGTGCGTCCCATGAATCCAACATTGGTGGCCGCAGCCTTGGCTGCTCCACGAGGCCAGATATCGCCAGCCTCAAGGTCAGAGGCACCGTGGAAGAAATACACGGCTGTCTTGTTCGGATCACTGTTCTCGTTCGGAACTTCATAGGCGGTAATGGCCAGTTCGATCGACTTCTTTTCCGGGTTGGCCACGTAGTCCGACACCTTCCGAACGCCGGTGAACACGGCCATGTATCCCTTGTCGGCCATCGGTGTGAAGGTCGATTCATATACCGACTCAGAGATACCGACGCTTGAACTTGGCGCTACGCTCAGTGTTACTTCGATGTCGCCGAAAATCGCTACGCCCTCGAGGTTGCTGCCCTTCTGGAATGCGATGTCATCGACCTTCGTGATAACCCCTGCCTGGCTGATGTAGAGATCGATCACGCGCAGGGACGGCTCGGGTGAGCTGTGAACGAAGGTAACGACTGATAACTGGGCGCTCGTTGTCAGCGCAGCACACAGAAGAACAGTCAGCAGAGTAAGTGATCGGATGATCATGCACGTATCCTCGACAGGGTGAACAGAATGAGCCGTAAAACTACGGTGAACCACAACGACATAACGCCCGAAACGGTCAAAAGTTTCACGCAGGGTGCGCGTAGGTTGCCCGGTCGGCGTCGGCCGATGACGCATAGGCCGGATGTGAAGGCACGATGCGGACGGTGCAGCCCTGATATCCGCTGGTTGTGCACGTTGATGAGCCCTCGAACACGGGGTCGCCATCTTCCATGCCGATCATGTGCATGATCTGGCTCGACTGCGGGCGGATCTCGCTGCGCGCATCGATCGGGCCGTGGATGAGCTCGACACGCACATCCTCGGGGCGAATGCTGCCAATATGCACGCGCGCGGTTGCCGTCAGACGTTCTCCGATGTGCGCCGGTTGATGCCCCCTGACGCTGACCGACACAACGCGCACCGCCGGCCAGTTTCGCGCGATCTCTGACTCGAAGTGCAGCAATTCGCGAGCGCCCTGCGCATGATCACGGATCATGTTCTGTTGCCGCTCGTGCAGCACGGCATAGGCCTGCTGTGCATAATCTCCCACCATGCGATGGGAAGAAAACCGCCAGGCATTGGTAACGATGTTGTGCTTCATGCGTTCTACCCAGCGACGTGGAACACCCATGGCATCGCGTTCGTAGAACATCGGAGCGATCTCGTATTCCAGCAGGTCGTAGAGTGCTGCGCTGTCGGACGCATCCTGTTCCTGCTCCGAGGCCACTTCGCCCCTTCCGATGGCCCAGCCGTTGCGTCCGTCGTACGCCTCGGCCCACCAGCCATCGAGGATCGAGCAGTGCAGGACGCCGTTGACGGCTGCCTTCATCCCCGATGTACCCGAGGCCTCGTGGGGTCGGCGGGGCGTGTTGAGCCAGACGTCGCAACCACGCACAAGCAGGCGGGCGATGTCCATATCGTAGTCCTCAAGGAACACCACGGAGCGCTCGAGTCCGTGCGCTCGCACCCGGCGATGAACTTCCTGGATGAGCTCCTTGCCCATGAGATCCTTCGGATGCGCCTTGCCTGCCAGGACGATCTGCAGGGGGCGACCAGTACGCGTAGCGATGGAGGCAAGCCGGTCCATGTTCGACAGCAGCAGGTCGGCGCGCTTATACGTTGCAAAGCGACGCGCAAAACCGATGGTCAGCACATCGGGACGCAGCATTTCCTCAATGATCTCGGATTGGCGTTCCGACAGGGCGGCGTGATGTTTGAGCATGACGTGACGTCGCACGCCATGGATCAGCCGGTGACGTCGCATCTCGTGAGCACGCCAGAGTGATTCGTCTGGGATGCTGCCAGCCCCCTGCCACGAAGAGGCATCCCACGGCCGAAGCCGCCAGTCTGTGCCGATCACGGCGTCATATACGTGCCCCAGCTCGGGGGCGACCCATGTGGGAGTGTGCACGCCGTTGACGATGCCGCCGATCGGCACCTCGTCGACGGGGAAGTCCGGCCATACCGACTTCCACATCTGCCGTGCCACCTCGCCATGCAGGGCACTCACGCCATTGCGGAACGTTGATCCCTTGAGACCAAAAACAGTCATGGAAAACTCGGCCGGCGCCGACGTTGCGCTGGCCGTGCCGAGATGCGTGAAATCCGACCAGGATAATCCGATGGACTCACTGTAGCGCCGCAGGTAGGGCTCGAGCTCGGCAACGGGGAATACCTCATTGCCGGCCGGTACGGGCGTATGCGTGGTAAAGGCAGTGGAGCTGCGTGTCAGTTTCCAGGCCTCAGGAAACGTGAGGGAGAAGCGTTCCATGAACTGATGCGTGCGCTCAAGCAGGAAGAACGCAGCGTGGCCTTCGTTGATGTGGCACACGTCAGGCTGAATACCAAGAGCTTTGAGGGCCTTCATGCCTCCTATGCCGAGCATCAGCTCCTGCATGATGCGCGTATCGACGCTTCCGCCGTAGAGCCGGTCAGTTACATCGCGCAGCACAGGGTCCGTGTTTGCCGGAACGTTCGTATCCAGCAGGTATAGCGGCACCCGGCCCACCATCGCCCGCCAGATATGCGCATGGCATGTGCCGGCAGGGAAGTCCACGCTGATCGACACCGGTGATCCGTCATGATGATTCATCCGCTGGATCGGCAGCGCATGAAAGTCCATTTCGGCATACTGCTCATTCTGCCAGCCGCTCTCGGTGAGATACTGTCGGAAGTATCCCTCCTGATACAGAAGTCCGATTCCGAGAAGGGGCAGACCCAGGTCACTGGCCGACTTCAGGTGATCACCCGCAAGCACGCCGAGTCCGCCCGAATACATCTGGAAACTCTCGTGAACGCCGAACTCGGCGCAGAAATACGCGATGCACGAAGGCATCTGCAACGTGTGATGCGTAAACCATGTGTCCGAGGTCATATACGCTCGGAATCTTCGTACCACCTCGCTGCACCGGGCCACGAAATCCGCATCAGCCGCCAGCTCCATGAGGCGCTCGCTGGAGACCGCCTGAAGAAGCGCCACGGGGTTATGGTGTGTGTGCTCCCAGAGAGAGGCCGAGATGTGCGACCACAGGCGCGTGGCCTCGGTGTCCCAGCACCACCAGAAGTTGCGGGATAGTTCAACCAGCGGGGTAAGGGGCTCGGGGATACTCGGGGCGACGACGAAGGTGGAAATTGGGCGCATAGGGTCGCAAAACTACGCGATGCACGTCGGAACGGCGTCGAGCGGTATACTTGTCGTATGATCGTTCCAGCCACACCGGACTCGATCCGATCGGCTGCCGAGCAGTTGCGATCGGGTGCTGTTGTGGCCATTCCGACCGAAACGGTCTATGGGCTCGCCTGTGCAATCGATGCTCCGGAGGCGATTCGAAGGGTCTTTGAGCTCAAGGGACGTCCGTCCGACAATCCGCTGATCGTGCACGTGGCCAGCCTTGAGCAGGCACTGACCCTCGCGGATGTGGCCGACCATGACATCGTGCGACGTCTGGGCTCGGCTCTCTGGCCCGGACCTCTTACGATCGTGGTCAGGCGCAGCGGACTGG
Organism: Bacteroidota bacterium; assembly: GCA_003488525.1. Lineage (GTDB taxonomy): Bacteria > Bacteroidota > Ignavibacteria > Kapaibacteriales > Kapaibacteriaceae > UBA10438. The sequence goes on from DNLG01000133.1 coordinate 17,559, forward strand.
TGTCGGACGCGGTCACGGCCGGACTCGACACGGTGGCGCTGCGAATGCCGGACCACCCGGTTACCCGGGAGATCATCCTGCAGGCTGGTGTGCCCCTTGCCGCCCCAAGTGCAAATCTTAGCGGACGTCCAAGTCCGACGCGGGCCGAGCATGTAGAAGCCGACCTGCGTGGCGCTGTCATGGTGGTCGATGCCGGACCCTGCACGTACGGACTTGAGAGCACCGTCGTACGCGTCCTCGGCACGCAGGTGGTGATCCTGCGTCAGGGGGCTTTGAGTGCCGCCACCATTGAGTCCGCTCTTGGTACGATGTCCGTTCGAGCGGCGTCCGCATCCGATGAGGTGCACCGTTCGCCGGGCACACGTCATCGGCACTACGCCCCGAATGTCCCGGTCGTGCTCTGCGACTCGCCAGAGCAGATCGGGGCTACGATCGAAGCGCACCCGTCAGAGCGGATGCTGGTACTGTGTTCGGCTGATGCGATCGCAGCACTGCCCGGCGTACCCACCAGAGAGCTCAGCGCCAGCAGTCTTTTCGACGAATTCCGCCGCGCCGAGGCCTTGCAGGTTGACCGTATCGTGGTACTTTGTGATGATAACGTGCGGACCGATGCGGCCCTGTTGAACAGGCTGCAGAGGGCTGCCGAGACCAGCCACGCGAGCTAGCATACGACCCCTTATGATTCAACGTACCATACGAGTGATGAACCGTGCCGGACTCCATACGCGTCCGGCTGCCATGCTGGTGAAGCTTGCCTCCGGCTTTTCCTCGGAGGTACACCTCGTCAAGGACGGCTTTCACATCAACGCAAAGAGTATCATCGGTGTGATGACCCTGGCGGCCGAGCACGGCAGCGATCTGCTACTTGAAGTCGATGGGCCCGATGAATCGGCCGCGATGGAAGCGATCGAACAGTTGTTTTCATCGGGATTTGGCGAACAGTAATGTCAGGATCGCTTAATCATGTCTGAGGCTTCACCATCGGCAGTGCTACTTCGCGGCACGGCGGCATCGGCCGGCGTGGCCATCGGGCGCGCCATCGTGGTGCATCCGGCATGGTCCGAGGACGCGTCCCTGCCGCCCCCTCGCGGAGACGTCAACACCGAGACCGAACGTTTTCGAAGCGCGCAACGGGTCGTTGCCGACGAGCTTGAAGGCGTGGCCGCACGTGCCCGCGACGAGTCGCCCATGCTGAGCTCGATCCTGGATACGCATCAGATGATCGTGACCGATCCTGTGCTGAGCTCGGATATTATCGAGCGCATCGCATCGGGTGTCTCCTCCGAAGCCGCCATCGTTCACGAGTTTGAACGTCAGCGCCGTACGCTGCTTGCCTCGACGAATTCAATGTTCCGTGATCGGGTTCATGACCTCGATCACATGAAGCATCAGCTTCTGGTTGCGCTCACCAGTGGTGCCGTGCCGATGCGGCGTGACGGTGAGAGTATTGTCGTAGCTGAGACGGTCTCGCCTCATGACATGCTGGCCGATCATCAGCTCGGCATCCGCGCCTACATCATGAAGTTCGGTGGCATCGATGCTCATGCCTCGATCATCGCTCGCGATTTCGGCATTCCCGCCGTTGTGGGCGTGCAGGAGGCGATGACGCGCATTCATGACGGTGATCTGGTGATCGTTGACGGAAACCGCGGTGTGGTGATCTGTCAGCCCGATGAAACGACGCTAACCCACTACCAGCAACTTCTCAGTGATCAGAA
>DNLG01000133.1:19552-20082 GCA_003488525.1 Bacteroidota bacterium
TCGCATCGATCAACGACATTCCGTCGATCGACGACCAGATCGCCTGGTACCGAAGGATATGTCAGGGGGCTGGTGGCTATTGCGTGACGTTTCGCGTCTTCGACCTTGGCAGTGATAAGGTCGATACCGGTACGAGCTATGTCGAGGACAATCCTGCACTTGGACTGCGGGGCATCCGGTTCCTGCTTGCGCAGACCGAGATCCTGCGCGATCAGATCATGGCTCTCCTGCATGTGGCTCAGGAGCACAGTGTGCGGTGTATGCTACCGATGGTCTCCACGCTCGATGAACTTGTCAAGGCCCGTGAGATCATCGAGGAATGTCGCACGGAGTTCGCCCGTCGTAGCGGCCTGCCCGCGCCGATGCCCCTTGGGATCATGATCGAAACTCCTGCGGCAGCACTCTCGGCAGACATGCTGGCCGAGCAAGTCGATTTCTTTTCGATCGGAACAAATGACCTTACGCAGTACACCCTGGCGGTCGATCGAACCAATGGTCTGGTCTCCGACAGTACCGATTCGCTCCATCCT
>DNLG01000133.1:20309-21315 GCA_003488525.1 Bacteroidota bacterium
GGACTTGGCGTGACGGGTGTGAGCGTCTCGTCGTTTCAGCTTCATGATGTCCGGCGTCGCATCGGCGGCATCTCTCAAGAGCGTGCGCGGGTGCTGGCCGAGCAGGCACTTCGATGCCGCACGGCGGCCGAAGTGGCCGAACGTGTGCGCGTGTTCCAGAGCGCCTCCGAGGGGGCCTCTGCGTGATGCGTTCCAAGTCCGCTGCCGGCGCGGTAGCATTGCTTCTCATCTCTCTCTTCACGTCGACCATGCTCTGGTCGCAGGACGACGTGCCGGTGATCCGCTCTGTACGCATCGAGCGCCGCGACGTGTGGGATGAGCGTGACCGCGACTGGTTCTTCGGCTCGTCGATCATGAATGGTCTGCACGTGATGACAAAGGACTATGTGATCGATGACGAGATCTTCTTCGACATCGGAGATGACCTCGATACGATCTTGCTCCTGGAAACCGAACGTGTGCTGCGTCGTACGGGCGTGTTCACCAACGTGCGGGTGCGCCACGAGCGCGTGGGTGATAGCGCCGATGTTGTCATCGAGACGCAGGACCGGTGGTCGCTTGATCCTGCCGTGGTTCTCTCCACCGGCGGTGGCATCTCAACATTGGGAGGTCAGATAGAAGAGTACAACATTCTCGGTACGGCCTCTCGCGCAAAGGTTCTGGGAATGTACCGAACGGAAAATGACATCGGCATGCAGGGAACTGCCGAGCTGAGTCTGCGGAGATTTCTGCGTTCGTCGCTGTGGATCGACCTTGGCGTGACGGCCAACCGATTCCGAACGGATCAGGACGTGTCGGTGAGTATTCCGTACTGGCGGTTCTTTACGCCATGGGCCTTTGCTGTTCAACTGAAGAATGCCTTCGGAAGCGACTTTGCCTACGACAGCGGCGGCGTCAATCCGCGATTGCTGCCGTTTCATGAACGGACGTTTGACGGGTGGATCTCACAGGCCGACGGGGAGAAGGATCGCATCTTCGTGACCGCCGCGGCACGTGCCTCGCAGGT